>JAHFJK010000008.1 GCA_023245915.1 Candidatus Doudnabacteria bacterium
TGTAACGCTGTAAAGTTTTTTGCACGGCGCGGGCAACATCGTAATGTTCCTGGCCGACAATGTTGGGATCCAAAATCGTCGAAGTTGAATCTAGCGGATCCACAGCAGGGTAAATACCTAATTCAGAAAGCGCGCGGCTTAATACCACTGTAGAATCTAAGTGCGCAAAAGTTGTTGCCGGCGCAGGGTCAGTTAAATCGTCCGCCGGCACATAAACGGCTTGTACAGAAGTTACAGAGCCATTTTTTGTTGATGTAATTCTTTCCTGCAGCTCGCCCATTTCGCTCGCTAAGGTTGGTTGATATCCTACGGCTGAAGGAATGCGGCCTAGCAAAGCTGATACTTCGCTGCCTGCCTGTGTAAAGCGAAAGATGTTGTCTATAAACAGCAAAACGTCCTGATGCTCTTCTTCGCGAAAATATTCTGCCATGGAAAGGGCGGATAAAGCCACGCGAGCGCGGGCTCCTGGCGGTTCATTCATTTGACCGAAAACCATAGCCAGTTTGTCCAGCACTTTGCTTTCCTTCATTTCATGATACAAATCATTGCCTTCACGAGTTCTTTCCCCTACTCCGGCAAAGACGCTAACGCCACCGTGCGCTTTGGCAATGTTATTAATCAACTCCTGAATAACCACAGTCTTACCCACGCCCGCTCCTCCGAACAAGCCTACTTTTCCACCCTTCAAAATTGGACAGATTAAATCTATAACCTTAATTCCGGTTTCCAAAATTTCGGTTTTGGTGGATTGGTCGGTAAATTTGGGGCTGGGGCGATGAATGGGATATTTTTTTTCAGATGTCGGATCTGCCTGGCCATCCACGGCTTTGCCAAGCACGTTAAAAATCCTTCCTAGCGTGTGTTTGCCCACTGGCACCGAAATTCCCGCGCCAGTGTCTTTTACTTCCATGCCGCGCTTTAAACCGTCGGTTGACGACATGGCAACCGTCCGTACAACATTGCCTGGGAGTTGTTGTTGGACTTCCAAAGTCAACTTTTGCCCGGTTGACCTGCCTGGCAAAACAGTCCAGACTTCCAAAGCGTTAAAAATCGCCGGTAGGCCTTCTCCTCCGGAGGCGGGTCCACCGTCAGCGGAAAACTTTACGTCCACTACGGGACCGATAACTTGTGATATTGTTCCTTTGTTCATGTTACAGATTTATTTATTCCGATCTACAGATTGGTCTGATCTTACAGATACCCGCAGATTATTAATATTCAAAATTCGTTATATCGGAATACTATTCTAATGCAATCCTCCCCGCCGTAATTTCCGCCAATTCCGTAGTAATCTTGCCTTGCCTTAGACGGTTGTAGGTTAATGTTAAGTCGCCGACCAAATCCCCTGCCGCGTCAGTCGCATTTTTCATCATTATCATCCTCGCGGAATGTTCGCTGGCATCGCTTTCTAAAATGGTTTGGTAAATTTGGGATTCAATTATTCTGGGGAGCAGATGCTCTAAAACCAGGGTTGGATTGGGTTCAAAGAGGTAGTCAGAATCAGACTGAGGGTTGAGGGTGTAGGGTTGAGGGTGTAGACTGTTGTTTTTCTCTACCCTTTCCTTCGCAAAGGGCAGCAGTTCCTTCACCGTCGGTTTCTGTACCACTGTGGACACGAAATGGTTGTAAACGGTTACAATTTTTCGATATTCACCGGTCAAATAAACATCTGTGACAAATTTGGCGATTGGAAAAATGTCTTCGGTTGTAATGGTTCTGTCTATTTTTGTAAAATCCGCCACAATTTTATTGCCAATTCTTGCAGCCAAATTTTTGGCCTTTTTCCCGTAGACAATTAGTTCGGCTATCGTCTCCGCGCTGTAGTGCAGGGCCTTGCCCTGCTCCTTAGGCAGGCCAGGAGCCTGCACTACATCTCGAATTTTTTGGATTAAATTGCTGTTTAAACTTCCAACCAGTCCTCTGTTTGTGGAAAGAATAATTACTCCAACTTTTTTGGCATTGGGGAATTGGCGAAGCAATCCCAAGTTTTGTGTCATTGCGAGTGCATCCGAAGCAATCTTATAATTGGAAGAAGAGATTGCTTCGCCCTCACTGTCGCTCGGGCTCGCAATGACAGAAGAAGCAGAAGTCAGGTTCCCAATCAACTCCCACGCCAAGCTCGCGTAAGTCCTGCTGTTTAAAACCGACGCTTGCGCCTTGCGCATTTTGGCAGCCGAAACCATTTGCATGGCCTTAGTGACTTTGCGCATACCTTGGATTGACTTGATTCGGGTTTTAAGTTCTTTAGTTCCAGGCATCGATTAAAATTATTGGCTCTTTTGTAATCTTTCTATTGGTGCTAAATATGTTGTCCCCTCGTCTTTTTTATTAGAGTACTTACGCGGTAAGAGCTCAGCGAAAACCGTGTCATCATCAGGGTCATCCTCGTCTGGTTCGCGATGAATAATATTTTTAACCATAAAACCGTGGTCTAAGTCCGGCATCATATCTAGACCACTTGATCCAACATGGTTTATTTCTTCTTGGGTGTGTTGGTAAAATGACCCGTCAGGATTTTTATGTCTCCAAATCCCATTTAATCCGGACAGAGGTCTTAAAAATACGGTGTCTCCTACCCTTATTTCATCAATCTTTTCCGCCTCTTTTGGCTCTACAGGATTGATACCAAGCTCACCTGCCGCTCTGCGTAGTTCTTCTCTAAAATTGTCCGCCATAATTTTAATTTATTTAATAATTTACAAATTTAATAGCTTCTTTCAATTTGCGCACCTGTCCGCCTCGTTTGCTTTTTATCTGGATCTGGTTTTAATCTCTTTCGTACCCGGCATAATTTTCGAGCTCAACCCTCCCAGCCTATTCCTAACTTGTGTACGTGGTCTGTTAGTTCTTGAGCTGTAGTTATTTTTAGATTATTCTGCGCTAATTTTTTTGCAAGCAAAATTACTATATCCGCATCTTGAATAGGAATTGAATCCATTTTTTTAGTATTGTGTAAAACCAGACTTTGATTTTCTTCTGCTCCTTCTATCCGACCAAATTTTGCAGCTTCTGTTATAGCTAAATTATCCGTTAGTTGTCTTGCGTAATGTCGATATTCTGCTTCTTTTGATGATCTTTCGAGTGATTGTTTTTCCATATTTTTCCTCCCCTCTCCCCTGATAACCGGAATATTAATCGCCATGGCTCTTTAGGCATCGGGATGGAGAGTTTAATTATTTTTTTGCAAAAAATTTTTAATCGCTTCTTTAAGTTTTGCTTCCGTGTCGTCGGTAAGTTCCTTCGAAGTTGCGATGGCGGTCAAAACATCCTTCGCCTGCTCGTTCATATATTGATGGAATTTAGCTTCCACTTCCTGCATCTTCTCAACCGGGATTTCGTTAAAGTAGCCGTTGTTGACCGCGTACAAAATTGTTACTTGTTTTTCCAAGGATACCGGCTGGTATTGGGGTTGCTTTAAAATTTCTGTTTGCCTTCGGCCGAGATCGAGTGTGGTTTTGGTGGCTTGATCCAAATCTGACCCAAACTGCGCAAACGCTTCCAGTTCACGGAATTGCGCAAGTGAAAGTTTTAGTTTACCCGCCACTTTCTTCATTGCTTTTGTCTGCGCAGAAGAACCCACACGCGAAACAGAAATACCAACGTTCAAAGCCGGGCGAATGCCCTTGTAAAAAAGATCAGACTCCAAAAATATTTGTCCGTCGGTAATTGAAATTACATTTGTTGGAATGTAGGCGGAAATATCTCCGGCCTGGGTTTCTATAATTGGCAAAGCAGTTAAGGAGCCGCCGCCAAAATCTTTATTTAGTTTCGCGGCCCTCTCTAATAATCGAGAATGTAAATAAAACACATCACCCGGATAAGCTTCGCGTCCCGGCGGACGGCGAAGTAATAAAGAAATTTCACGATACGCTACAGCTTGCTTGCTCAAATCATCATAAATAATTAAAACATCCTTGCCCTGGTCCATAAAATATTCACCCATAGCGCAACCCGCGTAAGGCGCAATGTAAGAAAGCGCCGCGGGTTCGGAAGCAGAAGCTGAAACCACAATGGTGTACTCCATGGCGCCGTGCTTTTCCAAATCCGCCACAATCTTGGCAATTTTAGACTCTTTTTGGCCAATGGCAACGTAAATACACACCATATTTTGGCCTTTTTGGTTAATTATGGTGTCTATGGCGACCGCGGTTTTTCCGGTCTGCCTGTCGCCAATTATTAGCTCACGCTGGCCCCTACCAATGGGTATAAGCGCGTCTATGGCTTTAATTCCGGTCTGTACAGGCTCTTTTACGCCCTTACGCGTAATTACGCCCGGCGCGATTTTTTCTACAGGATAGGATGTTGTAGATGATATTAAGCCTTTTCCGTCTTTGGGGTTGCCAAGAGCGTCAACTGTTCGGCCTATGAGCGCGTCGCCTACCGGCACAGACAAAATTTTTCCTGTGGCGCGGACAGTGTCGCCGACTTTAATAGAATGATAGTCGCCCAAAATAACGCTACCAATCATGTTCTCTTCCAAGTTAAGCGCTACGCCGTAAATGGAACTCCCCCCTGCCCCCTCTTTTGAAAAAGAGGGGGAGCCTGCAGTTTCCCCTCCCCTTTGCTGAAGGGGAGGCTGGGAGGGGTTAAACTCCAACATTTCCATGCTGGCTGCTTGTGTAAGTCCAGATACCCGCGCCACACCATCCCCGACTTCCAAAACCGTCCCGACCTTTTCGACTTTAACATCAGGTTGGAAGTTTAAAATCTTTTCTTTCAATTGTTGGACGAGATTTTGGGACATATTAGAATGAAGGTAGTATTATTGAATAAATACTTCTTGAATATAAAAACTGATTGAGCAAAGCTTCGGCAATCAAAGCTAAGATATTAGCGATTAGTAATATTTTTATGTTTGACATTTTTTCGATTTCCGTCGAAGTTTTATCGGAGCGTAAAACAATTAGACCCATTAGTGAGACTAGAAAGCCGGCTGATAATACTATTCCAAAAATTGAATAAAACGCAATGGTTGTTCTGTTGCAGTAATAAACAGGGTTAAAGCCGCATTTGAAAGTAGCTATGTCAATCAAAAAGCGGATGACAGAGGGTGTTATTCCTAGAATTATTGCACTAGATTTATTTATTTTCATAATTAAGTTTTTAATTCTTTATTCAAATTATTTAACTGCGTCTTCACACTTGCGTCCAGTAAAGTGTCGTCAACCTTCATAATTATTCCGCCGACATTTCTTTCATAAATAAGGTAAAAAATTAAATTTGACAAGTAAAAATAAAATATGCTATACTTATTTCGACAAACCTCTCCCTCGTTCGCGGGGGGGATTTTTTATTTAAAATAAGCTATTTCGTCTTTCAGCTTTTTAAGATTAATATATTTGCTTCGTTCCAGCAACTCCTTGGAAACATGGCCTTTGGTGGACATTACAATCGCCCGCTTGCCAGCCTGCTTTACTGTATCCAGTAGTGGGGCAAAGTCGCTATCACCTGACAATAAAACCAGAGTGTCAAAATTATTGAGGTTTTTTATAACATCAATGGTTAATTCTACGTCAAGGTTGCCTTTCCACTCAAAAGTGTTTCTGCTAACCCGAATTCTTTTAACCTCTTTGGCGGTTACCTGGTAACCATAGTACTTTAATTTTTCTAAAAACTTTTGTTGTTTGTCATTGGCTCCGACGCTGCCGGTATAAAAATGAATGCCTTTTAAATCACATTCTTTTGCAAAATACTGTTTAAGCTTTTGAAAATCCACTTTCCAGCCAAGTGTTTGCTGGGAATAAAGAATGTTTGCCGCATCAATAAAGATACAGACTCGGCCGTGGACAAAATTCTTAATCATCGCTTTAATTCTTTATTCAAATTATTTAACTGCGTCTTCACACTTGCGTCCAGTAAAGTGTCATCTACTTTCATAACTATTCCGCCGATGATACCTGAATCTATTTGTTGCTTTATTTCCAATTTATTTCCAACAATTTCATTCAAATGTGTTATCAAATTTGAATTAATTTCCATCTCCCTTGCAACCGTAACTTCTGCTTGTTTAAAACCCTTTGCTTCAGCTTCTAGTTTTTTATACGCGGCTTCAATCTCTGAATGTTTATTCAAGTCCCCATTCTGTGCCAAAATTTGCACAAACCGATCCATAATCAGGTCGTGGTCCTTGGGCGCTGTCTCATGGATCGCGTCGTAAAGGGCTTGGGCGTATTGTTGGCTTGTTAATTTCATATAGCCTCTACCAAATACTAAATAATCTAAATACGAAACTTATTTGCTTAAATTGACTATTCTTTTAAACTTGACGCCTGATGTAGTAAAGTTTGCTAATATGCCGAGTTGTAAGTTTAATGCTTTTAGATAGCTATGAACCTGATGAATATTTTTAGTTCCAAAATTTTCATTTTTCTTAATTTCAAGAATGATTTTTGCTTCTCCAAGCTCGATAACAAAATCTGCGTAGAAAGTCCCGATAACTTTATCGTCAAAGAATAACTTAATTAAAACTTGTTCAGTGAATTTAATTTTCGCGTTTCTTAGGGCTTCAGCGACCGCTTTTTGATAATGTTTTTCCAGCAGCGTGCCACCATATTTTTTGTAAACCTCAAATAGCACTCCAACTATTCGGAAACACTCATCTTTGAGAATTAAATCCTCTCTCCGCATTGCGTAAGCTTTTAGTATTTAGATTCTTTCGTATTTAGTAGAGAAGTTATAAGGACTTCAACATTTCTTTTACTAACTCCTGGTCCTTCTTTTCATCCAGCTTCCGCCGAATTATTTTCTCTGTTGCCGAAGTTACTAAATCCGCCAGTTCGGACTTTGCCGATGTTAAAGCCTGGTTTTTTTCCTGCTGAATTTGCGACTTAGCCTGTTCAACCAATTTTGTCTGCTCATCTTTGGCTTGGAGTAATATAACGTCTTTGGTTTTCACTGCCTCATTTTGCGCTTTACTTATTATTACGCTGGCTTCGTGCCTGGTGTTAACCATCTGTTCGGCTTTCCATTTTTCAAAGTCCTGTTTTTCTTTGGTAACATGCTCGGCGTCGCGCATGGACTTCTCTATTTTTTCCGTCCGCTCTGTTAATTTTTTTGCCACAGGCGTAAACACCCATTTCCATAAAATTAAAAGGACGATGGAAAAAGTAATCAATTGGCCAATAAAATAAGTCAGGTTAAGGCCGAGAGTAGCCGCTACTCCACCGGTTTGGACTTCTTCCGCGGCATAGGCAATGGGGATTAAAATTTCCGAATTAAAAATCATATTATATTTTCTCTACCAAATACTAAATTATCTAAATACGAAAAGTGCCGTTCTTAGATTTAGTATTTAGATTCTTTCGCATTTAGTAGAAGCTTGTCTAATTAAGTTGTAAATCCAGGAGGAGTAAAACTCCCCGAGGAACTAAAACTTAAAGCGTGAATGTTACGACAAGCGCATAAATAGCAATAGCTTCGGCAAAAGCCATACCCAAAAGCAGCGGTACGAACAGTTTGTCCGCGCTTTCCGGGTTGCGGCCAATGCTTTCCATGGCTTTGCTGGCGGTTTTGCCAATGGCGATGGCCGGGGCGGCGCCACCAATGGCAATTGCCCCGGCTTTAGCCAAAAGCTTCATTGTTTCTGCATCCATACTAATTTCCTTTCCTTGTCCGCCAGAGCTTTGGGCTTCGGCGGATTTTCACACCCGGTCGATCTTAATGTGCCATCGTCGGGATGACATCTTATTGTTTTATGTCGCCTTGTGTGATTAATCTTGTCATTCCGGAAATTTTATATTGTATTTAAAATTATCCGGAATCCAGAATCAGGATTATTTCAGAAAGCCTGGTTCTGGATCCCGCATAATTTGCCTTTGCACTTGCTTTGATGCAAATTTGCGGGATGACACTGAAATCAAATGTTAATTATCAAAGGTTAAATGCTCTAATGCCTAGCCACAGCTCCTGCTTGTTGCTGATTTTGCTCACGATGTTCTTCTTCCCCATGCCCGTGAATCTCCGCCGTTGCCATAGTTAAGTATACCAGAGTCAGCATGGCAAACACAGTCGCTTGCACCGCGCCTACCAGAAGCTCCAGCCCCATAAACGGCAGAGGGATTAAATACGCGCCAAAGCCGCCAATAAGCGACGCTATTACAGTCAGCAAAACTTCGCCGGCGAAAATGTTGCCAAACAAACGCAAAGACAGGGAAACCATTTTTGCGGCTTCGGAAAAAATTTCTATTAATCCCACAAAAAATTCTATGACAGCAGTTAAAATTTTAACAGGATTTAAACTTTTTATTGCGAAGTAGATGTCGCCCAGTTTTATGAATTTATTGGCGTATTTAAAGAAGCCAATAGTGAAAATTCCTATTATATGAGAGCCGACTACAGCAAAAACCGCCATTGCTAAAGTCATGTTAAGGTCAGTGTTGGCCGGCCGAAAGAGCGGAATGAATTCCGTTCCCTTATGAATGCCGATAGATCCGGTTCCCGGAATAAGGCCCATCCAGTTGGAAACTAAAATAAACAAAAACAGTGTCCCTACGATCGGCAAAAATTTTAAAGTTTTTTTGCGGTCTTTGGTTACGTTGTCTATTTGAGCCAATATAAATTCCAAAATGCTTTCAAAAAAGTTTAAAACGCCTTTTGGGGCTTTATCAGCTTTTTCCCCTCTCCTTCTTAGGAGAGGGTCAGGGTGAGGTTGGCCGTAATATTTCTTGATGCCCCGATTTAAAAAAAACGCAAAAATCGCAAAAAGAATAAGCGCGGCAAAAGAATTGACCATGGTATTGGTAATGGGCAAGGGACCTATTTGAAAAACCTGTTCTGCGCCGAGGGACGGAAGGGGTAGCATATTTGTTTTGTGTCATTCCGGAAATTTTATATTGCTATTAAAATTATCCGGAATCTATTCTTAAAGCTGGATCTCCGCTTTCCTGCCTACCGCAGGCAGGCGCGGGGATGACACATAAGTGTCACTTAAGCATATTTTTAACTTCTAAAATCTTCCTATAAATCATATAACTGCTTAAACCAATAGCTAATAAAATTCCTATAATGACATAAAAATGATTATTGGTTTTTGTGTCCAACCATTTGCCTGCGTAAACGAAAGCAATTAATGGTAGAGCGATAATGAGGGCGAACTCGATTCCGAGTTCAAACAACATAAAATATATCGCCGGCTTTTTTCCGCCAGAGGAGGTCCCACCTTCGGCGGGAGCATCTGGATTTTTTACTTTTTGCTCATTTTCTAACATGAACGCGATAATTCTATTTAAATAAGCACAATTTGTCAAGGCTGGCTGTTTTTGCTGCTCTTGACATCTGCGTAGCATTGCGAGCGTAGCGAAGCAATCTTAACTCAGGAAATAGATTGCTTCGTCCCCCTCGACTACGCTTGGGGTCCTCGCATGCTTACCCAAAAATCACTTTCTTCAAATATTTGTTATACTTTGGGTCAAGCCTGGCCTTGTACATATCTATTAATGAAAAATGAAGGCTGCTTGGGTGGGTGTCGGAAAGTTTTAAGTAGTCCTCAAAAGAAATTAGCTGCACTTTAATTTTTTCTCCTGAATCAAGTTTTTGTTCAGAAACCTTTCCGCAGTCACGGGCAACATAAAAATAAATTGTTGACATAACCTTGCCTGGTGGTTGTTCTTTTTTCCAAAGAAAGAATTTTTTCGCAACCATTCCGGTTTCTTCCAGCAATTCCCGCTTTGCGGCAAGACCAGGTTTTTCCCCAGGGATATCCATCCTTCCCGAAGGCGTGCAATAAAACCAGCCGGTGTCCGGTTGTTTTTGTTTTAAGATGACGACCTTATTTTTAACAGTGGCGATGATAATTACAGTGTCCTGCCTTTTGACTCTTTCAAAAATTTTGTAAGAGCCGTCAAACATTTTCTGCCGCCACTGGTAAACGTCAAAAATTTTTCCTCTAAAGACTCTTTTTGCGGTTTTGGGAAGGATCATAAGCTAATTTATTAACTCCCCGCTATTGAAATCAAACTTATATACTTTGTTAATCTTAAGCTGGTTATCGGCATTAAATGTTTTTATACCAAAGGTTGCAAGGTTTTTTTCTTGGTCAAAACTACAACTAATCTGTGGCAAAAACGATTTTGAGAAACCCGGAACTTGTTTTAATAAGTCCAGTTTAATTTTAAATTCAGGCAATTCGTAAACCCTAGCGACATAATCACCGCTAAAATCGTCAGAGTTGCAAAAGAAATATAGTTTTTCTTGAGCATTAAATTCACCATGGCCTCCGCCATTGTCATTTCGAAATGCCAGTTTTTTGTTTTTTATATCGTAAACTCTTAGCTCTGAATTTTCGTAGCCTCCAACAGTGTATTGAAGATAGTTTCCTATTTGTGAAAATTGCAATTTAAAAAAATTTTGAGTATGTAGAGCCCTTTCGTACTCGTCAGGACTTTGAGTGTCATTAGGGACCGAGTCGGCAATAGTTTCTATTCCGTTTTGATTGATTACAATAACATTCTTATTGTCCCTAGTTGATGTGTAGGCTGAAATATTGCCATGGACAATGATTCCTTGATTTTTTATCAAATTGTCAGGGGTCTTAATATCGGATTTTTTTCTTGCCGCAAGCCAGCCAGTAAAACTTGCAATCAAAACTAAAATAAGTACACCAATAACTATTCTGGCACGAGATTTTGTTTGTATTTGCATTTGATTAGTTTACTTATTAAATGGAGCCGGCTGTCGGACCCCGTACAACAACTTCCTTGTTTACGGGGCAGGCTTCCTGCCTGCCGGCAGGCAGGGAACCCGCAACCCCTATAGTACGAAACTTCGTTTGACTACGGGGCAAAAGCCTGTGGTTTATTTACCCCGTCACTTATGGAGCCGAAGGTGGGACTTGAACCCACAACCTATGGTTTACGATACCATTGCTCTGCCAGTTGAGCTACTTCGGCAGAAAATATAAGTGAAAGAGCGGTTTATCCGACTTCGCTAAAGCTACGTCGGACTTTCAGCGATACCGTTGCGGCATTTACCCGCCGAAGCTTTAGCGCAGGCGGGCCAGATGAGCTAAGCCGGCGTGGATCACAGATACATTCATACACGACTGTATGAATGTATCAATATTTACCAGTTTAAAGTCAGTCTTCTTCCCAAGCAGCCTTTTTGCCACGGCTTCAAAATTCTTTCCCATTTTGGTGACAAAAAATTGGCGCTGATGATTTTTTGTCAGCTGGTAAGAAATTTCGGAATGGCGTTTTAAATAATTCGCCAGCTTGTTTGGAATAATTTCATCCTGACTAACTATCGCTACCTTTGGGCCAAGGATTCTCTTTGCCGCTTTTTTTAAAATCGGGTAATGCGTACAACCTAAAATTAGTGCCTCAATCCCCTGTTTCTGCAGGGGTTTCAAGTACAATTTTAACCTATTTTCCGCCTTGGGTAAAGCGTTTTGCTCAATCAAGCGCACTAAATCAGGCGTTGCCAGCTCATAAATTTTTGCTTTGTGATTAATCTTTTGCAGCTCTTTTTTATAAATATGCGAGCTAATTGTGGCTTTTGTGCCTATAACGCCGATTTTTAACCTCTCCCTTAATCCCTCTCCATGAATTGGAGAGGGAAA
The DNA here is from genome assembly GCA_023245915.1 of Candidatus Doudnabacteria bacterium. Taxonomy (GTDB): domain Bacteria; phylum Patescibacteriota; class Doudnabacteria; order UBA920; family UBA920; genus PALSA-1336. Next base: position 11,555 of record JAHFJK010000008.1, read on the forward strand.
TATAGATTCCAGGGTTGGGATAATTACACCTAAAACTCTCCTGTCTGGATATTTTTTTGGCAAATACTGCTGCTGAATTTTACGCAAAGCCAAAGCTGACGATGTATTGCAGGCGACAATTATCAGCTGACAATCATTAGCAAATAAAAAATCAACCGCTTTTTGTGTATAGCGGTAAATTTTTTCTGGGCGTTTTTCCCCGTAAGGAAGATTTTTTGTATCGCCCAAATATATATAATCGTAGGCCGGCAGTTCTTTCATTATCGCTTTAGCGATAATCAGCCCGCCCAGGCCAGAGTCAAAAATCCCAATTTTCATAACTATGTCGAATCAACGAATGACAGCAAATACACTAACCTTTCACTGAATTCAGATCCTCTGTGTCACCAGCAATCGCAAATCTATTGAATCCCTGCCGGACTTAAAACATGCTTACCCGCTGAATAGCCCCCGGTTTGATTATCTAAGCAAAAATCCAGTGTATAGGTATTTAAATTGGTGCTGTTATAGGTATAAGGGTATGAGCTACCGGCTTCGCCGCAAACCCCTGAAATTACCGACACCGGAGGAGTGGGTAATAAGCCAATGTAAGAGGGTACAAGGTCATTTAAGTTTGATGGGTATTGGCTTTTATCATTAAAATATAGTTCTAAAGCGCTAGCCATTTGGCGAACATCTGCCAGCCGTTTTGCATCCACAGACTTCGATTGAGCCTGATTTAACATTTTCATTACATCAAAAGCATCAGCTGGTACGGAAATGTCTGACTTCTTACCGTAGTCTGAATAATCTTCGTCTATTTTTAATTCAGCGCTGAACATGAGTTTGTCAATAAAATCTTTTACCTGCTGCTTTGCTTCAGCATTCGGGTCTGCGGCCGGCGCTCCCGAGTTGCATTGCTCCTGGGTTGACGGACAGGCAATATTATCTCTTATGCCTGAAGGGCTTAACTCGGCAATGCCTGCAGAGTAACCGCCAACAGGGCCTCCAAGGCAGAAAGTCAAAGTATAATTATTGCCGCCTTGTTTTGCTTCGTACCAGTAGTCATTGTAGTAATCAGTACAACTGCCGTCTGCCGGTTTAGCCGCTTGAGGCAAAATGCCAATGTAAGTCGGTGTCAAATCCAAAGGCTTGCCGTCCTTACTTTCTGGGTAATGATTCTTATCATTGTAGTAAAGCTCCAAAGCGGTGGCTATCTGCCTTACGTCTGCCAACCTTTTGGCTTCACGGGATCTGCTCCTGGCGTTGTCCAAAGGGCCTTCAACCCCAAAATTGCCGGCTGTTTGTATTAAAGACACAACTGAAGGGGCGTTTGTTACCAAATGAACCCTGTATCGCTTAAAGTCTTTTGCCCCGACCCAGATTTCAAATTCTTTGATGGTAATTTTATCAATAAGAGCCGCCACTATATCTTTAAGCAGATTAACATCATCTAATTTAGTCTCGGAAGGCTCGTCTATGGCTTTAACTAATAAGTCAACATAACCATTTGCCATAGTTTTTAGAGCCTGTTTATCCAGAGAGTTTTTAAAGTGCAGTGTCGTTACCCCGTTAAGTGTTTCCTTACCGAGATAGCTTTCCATTTTAATCAGTTTTGTATCTTCCCAGATTCTTTGCGAATCGTTTTTAAAATTGGGACTGGTAACATTTTGGATAAATTTAACCTCACTTTGAGCCGAGCCCGACTGTTTTTGGATTTCGTTTAAATCTATCTTAATCCACTCGACTTTTTTCCCGTCATTTGCCCTTTCCAGTTCAGAACCTATCAAACTTAAAATCGGGTTGTCGCTTAGGTTAATGTACAAAATTTGGTCTTTGACCTTAAAACCAACCCCAGTTTTAACCAAAGTATTACCGCTGGAGTAGCTGTAACTGATTTGTGAATCTGTTTGCGGATTGTCTTTATTTTCAGCATCCATGTAGCCACTGCCCTCTAATTCCAAATTAATGTCCTTCAGCTTGAACCCAAATGATTGACTGGTGGTTGCGTCCAGTTCGCCTTTGTCTGAATAACCCAGTTTAAATTTAGTGTTGTAAATTGAGTTTTGTCCGGTTTGGGTAAAGGTTTCAGTAAATTTTTCCCAGACTTTTTGGGGATTATTTTGACTGAAATAATTATAGTAGCCGTACGCGCCCCCTGCCAGCAAAAGTATAACCACAACGAAAATAATTGTGGTTTTTAGTGAAAATTTGCTGTGCGTGTTGATGTCGACCACATTAGGCTGACCGGCCGGACTGCTTTGGGACATGCTTGCAGGTTGGCTGACAACTGGTTGAGAGCTTACAACGGGTTTAGAAGAGGCGCTAACTGGCGAGGTGTGGGGCTCTTGTGTCACAGCCGAATTTTGGGGCTGCTGGGCAGCCGGCCTGCTCTGCTCGGCAGTTGCCTTAACAAAGCTTTTTTCCACAGTTTCAGCATCCCATCCGGCGTTTAGAAGGTTTTGTTTAATTTCAAAATCCGCCAGGCCGTGCTTTTGTGCCTGCAATATATAATCTAAAATCTCTTTGTCTGAACCATTTTGGGTAGCCATATTTTTTTGTTTATTAGGACTTACGGGATTGCCGTTTTTGGTCGGGCAGAACCTGACCGGCAAACGGCATTTGGCCAATTTCTTCCTTAAAATGCTGCGGTGTTTGTCGCCGTAGTTATACTACGTCTCCAAACATCCCTGCCTGCCGGCAGGCAGGCTCGCATTTTGCCTCGAACTTGGCTCAAACCCGTAAGTCCTATTTATTTTTATTTAGGTTTATAAATTTGCCTGACTTTGAAGTCTTTAGTCTGATTATACACCCAATCCTCAAAATTGTCATTTTTAAGGAAGATTTGCCACAAATGCAGGCGGCCCTGGTTTTGGCCTTCCAGTTGGATAATATGCAGGCCTAAGCGGCTGGGTAAGATTTTTACTTCCCCTGTTTTCATGCCGGCTAGGGCCTGCCTTAGCTCCGGCAAAGTTGAGGCCAGGTCTACAAAGCCTAAATCCCCCCCTGTTTCCCGGCCAATATTATCTTCGGTGTCAGCAACAGCCAGGTCTGCCATCTTCTGACCCTGGCTTATTTTTTCCAGAATTTGTGCGGCTTTTCCGTAAGTCTGGTTGTTTAAGTCCGTTTGCGCGTTAAACCAGGTTTGTAAATTTGTGGCCAGCAGCTGCCGGCGAAGAATGTAAATTTTGAATTCGTTCAGGTCAAGACCGTAGCCCACCAGTTTTTGAGAAAAATTTTGCTCACCGGCCTGGCGCGAGTATTCTTGCTCAACTTCCCTGTCGCTGACAAAAACCTTTCTGGCGTAGGCGATTTGCCTGATTTTTTCTTCGATTATCATTTGGCTATAAATCGCCTGGCTTATGTCCTGTTCGCCGGCTGCGGAATTTACGTGCCGGGCAACATTGAGTCTGAAAATAAAATCTCTCATTAGCACAGCTTTGCCGTTAACAAAGGCCAAAGGGTAAGGCAGGCTCTGAAAAATTTTTATTTTGCCGGCGGTTAAATTGCCGCTATAAAGCCAGGTTGAGGCAATAATCAGGAATGAAATAGTTACGCCGATGATTATGCCCGCAATCTTTATAATTTTTTTCTTAGGTTCTTTCATCGTATTGTTCCGCGTGAGATCTGCGTACTAATCAGCGTTAAGTTCAACGCGCCAATAATTAACTAATCCGGCGCACGCTGAAGACCTAGTACAGTGACAAATTAATTGCGAAACAGGAAGGTTCATTTTATTCAGCGTCTATTGCTCAATCCAATTTTTTTATGTTTCATAATTTAGTTGCCGAGCTACTAGAGACAGTTAACTTTTTAATCTAACGAATGTTAAAAAAATAATCCAGCCATTTTTTCCAATTGCTTTGCTTTTGCTTGCTGTCAACTGCTCCCAAAACCTGGGGCGCTTCGGAAAACAGGTATACCTGTTCATCCTGCTTTTTTAATCCCAGCTGTTCCCTTGCAACCCGCTCCTTAAAACTTAAGGAATTTAAATACCGCAGGGACTGGCTTAACTCCCGGTTTTTCTTTTCCAGAGCGTCTGCCTGCTCCTCCAGGCCTTGTTTTGCTTTTGCAATTTGCAGCTGTTTTTGCCACTGCTTAAATTTTATGTTGCCCAAAAAAATCAGAGGCACAAACAAAGCCGTTATGGCTATTTTTGAGGAAATTGCGTGTTTGAACATCATTACGTTTGCTTATCTAATGAACCTTTAGTCAGACTTTTATCGTGGATTTTCCAGATAAAATCCTTGACTTCCGCCGGGTGAGCAACATTTTTCAGCATTAAAGGTTCAGTTGGCAGGCCGCGGACACGGACCTCCACAGTCCCAAAGTTAAACAGCGATTGCCAAAAGCCCTTTATGGAAAAGCTGACATTCAAAACCTGGTGCAAAGGCGTTTCCCAGAGCTTTTTGTCCATTAAATTGCGGTAATGGATCATTACCAGCCTTTGGTCGGTAACCACATAGGCGTTAGTCAGCCAGAGCAAATATTCATTCAATGCATAGAGCAGGACCAAAATTGTCCACGACAAAATCAGACGGCGGTAATCCCCGGCCAGTTCGTATTTGAGCAAAAAATACCAGGGAAAATAAATTAAAACAAAAATAATCAGCGCCGGCTTAAACAATACCGCTTCGGTCTGGCGGTAAAGCTTGACCACTTTTTCGTTTTCACGGAGTTTAAATTTAAACACGACAAACTTTATCTTAATTTTTATTTAATAAAGGCCGCGCTAAACAGGGCCGCAATCATACTAATTACCACCACAAACATGACTATGGCCATTATTTTATTTAACAACTTTCTGTTTCTAAACATAAGTAAACCAGCCTAAATTTTTTTATACTTTAGGTTGATTGTACCATAATTCCGGTCAAAACAAAATTTATTTAGGGGTAAATGCCCACTGCCTTTGCGAGCGCAAAAATAAGCATTATCGCCAAGCAATCTTATTTAAGCAAGTAAAAGATTGCCGCGATTGCATTTAGGGATGAGCGGGTGGGTTTTTAGCAACTGGGAATAGTAGATTAAATTGCGGGCTAAATTAGCGGCCATATGCCTGGTGGCTTCATTTTTCAGCCTGCGCTCCCTGTCTGTTTTCACCGGCTGGCCAACCTCCCCTACCCAATAAGCGCAGCATTCAGGAGGCAGGGTAAACCCAGATACCATCTGGAGCACTGCTTCCATAGTCTTCAGATCCCACATCCCGAAGCAACTTTTGTGTTGGACTAACACCCGCTAAACGAATTGTTTGCTGATCAATCAGTGCCGCGTAGACTTGACCAGTGCAAACGATTACGACAGGAATAAGGTCATGGCTGTTCGATTCGACCAAGGTTTCGCAAGATCCTGGCTTGACATGAACAACCAGCAATTGGCCTGACCGCGACCATATAGAGGTATCTTTAAAGAAGCTGACTTACGAACATTGGTCCCGGCTGATACGAGTTGAACATCCAGTCTGTAGACGAAAGGGTCTACAAATGCAGGCGCAATGGTCGAAATCGCAGCGCTGACGCATCGACCTGTAGTGATAATCGCTGGCCGTAAATCTACTGCATGAATGTTAAAGGGAGGCCTTGACGTAGCCGTGGTACTCTTGCATCATAAACGGTCCTGGCGTCGCTTTTGAAAACGTACCCGGATGAGCACAAGTCCTCCTAATATAACAAGTACCAGAACAGCAAGAGCTAACACAATTTTGATCTGAGCGGTCCGAGGCGTGATGAACGTTTCCGGCACCTGCTCAACAACAAACGGTCGGCCAGCAGAGTCCAGACCATTCACACGCGCTCGAAATGGTTGACTAGGGATAACTAGCGTCCCGTAAAAAGTAGGCGCGTTTACAGAAGAGTTCTCTGGTCTCGATATTAACGTATTGGCAAGAATATTCCCATTCTCGCCGATTAGATCTAAGCTAGCACTCTGAACTCCACCGAACAATTTCACACGCACAGTGGCCTGTTTACCAGGCACAGGTGCCCCCTGGATTGGAGCATAGCCCCCATGCTCGGGCCGGCCCTGCATCTCGACAAAAACAAGTTCATAAAGCTGGATACTACCCCCACCCCTAACGTTTAAAAGAACAACCGGCGACAATATGCGCCTTAGTTGTCCCTTGAAGGCAGCTGATACCTGAAGCTGAATCTGTCCAACGTTCACTTCTGTAAATGAGAGTCTTAGAGAGAAAATCTTGTCACCTCCGACGGCATCACCATTCAATCCGTCATCATGCATCATTCCCAAAATGGTCGGACTGCCTGCAGGATTGAGGCGGAGCAAATTGACACCATTAGCGAGAACGTTAGGATCAGCAATTTGCACATTAACCGTGACTGTAGTTGGTGTGTTAACAATGACGCCGAAGGGTGAGTGTGGCGTAGCGGTGGGGGTTCCAACCGTTGGGGTTTTCCCCACGAGATAAAAAGCCGACACACTCGCGACAGCTGTAGCGGCAAGAACTATGATTAACCATTTAGTTTTGTTTTCAAAAATGCTCATATACTGCTAGACAAATGTTCGGCGAAGCAGACCACGCAAAGCCAAAACCAATCGCGTTGTTGTGCTGGAGCCACGGCCTCAATACCTCCCGTATCGGATTTGGTCAAAAAAATCTGATAAGCCTAGAAAACACGGGGGTTATCTCTTCGGACACGCAAAGCTTCAAATCTGAAGGCACCATAGCAAGCACCCCAGATTCGTCAACCAAAAGACCTCTCCAATGGGAGAGGTCTTTTAAAAGCCTTAAGCTTTTCGGACATTGACAGCGTTCGGACCCTTAGGAGAGTCTTCTACGTCAAAAGAAACCGCGTCGCCTTCGTTTAACTGGTCAAAGGTAATGTCTACCAAAGATTTGCTGTGAAAAAACAAATCTTTTTCCTGGCCTTCAACAGTAATAAAACCAAAGCCTTTGTCGGTCTTTTTCTTAATTACACCATTCATGGTATTTTATGTTTAATTGATTAACCCCCACACCAAAACTTAAAATTGTTGATGCATTTGGGGATTTTACCCATATAACCTTTATCGAAAAATATTGATATTAATCTTTTGGTGTGGGGGTAAAATTACAAGTAGAGTTATGTTGGTAAAATTCGACTAGGTTTCTTTCATAAATACTTGCTAATAAAGTATACCACAGATAAAGGATTTTGTATATAGCTAGCGGGGGACCTGATAAAAGACTGCTCGTCCCCTTTCGCCATATCTGGACAGTTTGCCCAAAGCTACCAGGTATTCAAGGTACCTTATTGCTGTTGCTTCAGAGACTCCCAGAGCGCTTTGCACATCCGCGTTATTAATTCTTTCCTGTTTTTGAGCCAAGCCTAAAATTTTCGTCAAACTTTCCTGGCGTCTTTTTATTTGTTCGGGATCAATCGGATTGCCAGAAAAATCATCGTGCGACCTGTGGCTGATCTTCTGAAATAAGTAATAAACCCCAATCCCGACTACCAGCAAAAATAAAATAAAAAGAATGGTTTGCATCATATTTTCCACAACCGCTCTGTCCTGTGCACAGGCGCTTTTTGCAAAAATTTCTTTTTGTAGTCTTCAAATGACCAGGTGCCAAAAAACTTTTTCGCCGCTTCAAAACCGGAATTAAACAAATCGTCCTTTACTTTTTGGCTAATATTAAAATCTGTGGTATGCACTCCCAGCGTGGGGATGGGCACAGTGCGCATAAAGTTAATGTCTTCAATATAGCGCGCGTCGTGGGCTTCACCCATGGTGTCAAACAGCGCCTCAAACAAAGTTATTAAACCCGAAATTTTGTGGGGCCTTTCCTGTTTCGGGTCAACCAGTTTATAGCCAATGGTAGGCCACGGTGGGTTTGGGGTGCCGTCGTCTAACAGCCAAACCGGAAAGTTGCTCAAAAGCCCGCCATCTACCACGTAAGCATTTAGGTTTTCTTTAGTTTTGATGGTTACCGGTTTGAAAAAATACGGGATGCTCATACTCATTCTCACAGCCGCGGCCACATCCAGCTTGTCAGGGTCTATGCCATAATCCACACTGTCTTTGG
>JAHFJK010000009.1 GCA_023245915.1 Candidatus Doudnabacteria bacterium
GCTTCTAAAAAAGCCGATGACCTGTTTCATATCCGCCACCACATAGGCAGGTTTGAAGAGTGGGTTGAAAATGCCTTAAAGCCTTAACATGCTGACGCTTAATTTGTATAACGAATATTTTACTATCTTTCCTAAAATAAAGCGCCTTTTGGGCAAGGCTAACCGCGGCCCGCAGGCGGTGTTTGATAGTTTGGCCAATGGTTTAAAAGGCTTAAACATAGATTTTAAAATCAACCCAAATTTAACTTCGCCCGCAGCCTTAGCCTGCGTGCTAAGCGGTATTTCAACTTTGAAATGGGCCATAGGGCAAAAACTTGCCGGCAAAATAAAAACAATTATTGCGGGGCCGAACATTGTTGTTAGCCCTAACGATGCCCGGGCGATTTTAAAGTCATCGGAGATTGATAAAATAATTGTGCCCAGCCGGTGGGTAAAAGATTTTTATGTCTCGCAGGCGCCGGAGTTGGCATCGAAAATCCATATTTGGGCCGCGGGAGTGGAGTTGCCTGAAGATTGGAAATCGGAAGTCGGAGGTCGGAAGTCAGAAATTGATTTTTTGATATTCAATAAAGTAAAAGACCAGAATCTTAAAAATCAAATAAAAACATTTCTGGAACAGGACGTTTACCGGGTTGCCGATGTAAAATACGGTCAATACAATCAGCAACAATATTTCAATTTGCTGGAAAGATCTAAAAATTTAATCTACCTTTCCGAAAGCGAAAGTCAGGGTTTGGCGATGTTTGAGGCCTGGGCTTACAATATTCCGACTTTGGTTTGGGACAGGGGATATATGGAATACGGAAAACACCGATTTTCAGGCGACACAGCTTCGCCGTATTTGTCAGCGCAGACCGGTATCAGGTTTACCGATTTTAAAGATTTTAAAGATGTTTTGCCAAAGTTTCTAAATGCAAGTTTTTTTCCGCGCCAGTGGGTGGAAAAGAACGCCAGCAATAAACTTGCGGCGGAAAAATATTTGGAGATAATTACACTTTGAAACAGCTTACTATCATACAAGCTTGTATGATAGTAAGCCATGGACCCTTTAATCATGGCCTGGAAAATTGTTAAAAAATTATGGCAAAGGTTCATTGCCTTAATCAGCGGGCTGTTTTGGTATACACGGGATTTAATCAAATATAAAATAATGCTTGGCCGGGCACACCAGGAAACACCCGTATATCTGTTCCCGCAAATCTTTGACAAAGATCCGGCTTCCCACACCTTTGATAAGCATTATGTTTATATGGACAGATGGGCATTTAAACATTTGCTGCAAAACCGGCCAGCTGAACATGTGGATGTGGGATCATCTATCAGGTTTTTATCAATGGCCAGCACACTGACCAAACTTAAGTTTGTAGATATTCGTCCGATAAAAACCGATTTTGATAATTTTGAATGCCTGGCCGGCAGCATTTTGCAAATGCCGTTTGCTGATAATTCCGTTGCTTCGCTTTCCTGCCTGCACGTGGCCGAGCATATTGGCTTGGGTAGATATGGCGATCCGCTGGATCCAAAAGGCACAGAAAAGGCTTGTGCAGAGCTGCAAAGAGTCCTTGAGCCAGGCGGCAATTTGTACTTTGCGTTGCCCACAGGCAAGTCGGCGGTGTATTTTAACGCGCACCGGGTGCACAATCCGCAGGCAATTTTGGAATATTTTTATAATTTAAGACTGCTGGAATTTGCGGCGGTAAATGATCAAGGTCAATTTGTTGCCCAAGCCAATACCGGCAATTTTAAAAATGCTGAGTACGCTTGCGGCTGTTTTAAGTTTACAAAATGATCCCGTTAGAATCCGCGATCACGCTTTTTTTAATTATAGCTTACATTGTTCTATCTTTCATAAAATTTAATTTCTTTCGCAATTCAATATTAATCGAGGTCTGCTTCTAACGGGATGAAACGATTTTTAAAATTTTTTTTGGGCAAAAAATTCGGTCAAAAATTTTTCAGACTGGTGTTTTTATTTTCGCTTAAGGGGATGAATTTTGGCGGCGGCAGCGATTTTAGCCAAAGCGGGGAGGAGTGGGTGTTAAGAAATTTTGTTAAACCGTCCAGAGAAAAAAAGTATGTCATTTTCGATGCCGGAGCGAATGTAGGAGGGTATGCTTTATCTGCACACAAGATTTTGCAGCAAAAAAATATCGATAACCAAATCTATTGCTTTGAGCCGGCCAGGAGCGCGTTTGTCAGGTTAAAGCAGAATACCGCCAATCTTCCCGGGATTGTCTGCTTTAACATCGCTTTGGGAAAAACCGCGGCCCGCATGCCGCTTTACTCAACTAAAGCGGAGTCCGGGCTTACTTCCTTATATAAAAGGGATGAGCTAATAGTTAAAGATATGGACCAAAGCGAGGAAGTAGAGGTCGATTCTCTTGATAGTTTTTGCGCAAAGCAGGGCATTGCAAATATTGATTTTTTAAAGTTGGATATAGAAGGCAATGAATATCAGGCCTTGCTGGGGGCAAAAAAAATGCTTGAAAATAAAAAAATAGATTTTATCCAATTTGAATTTGGCGGCACGGATATTGATGCCCGGGTTTTTTTCCGCGATTTTTACAAACTGCTTTCGCCAAATTATAGTATCTATCGGATTTTAAAAAATGGGTTGCAGCCAATCCGGACTTACCAGGAAACTGATGAGATATTTATTACCACAAACTACCTTGCCATTTTAAAGTCAGAGAAATTTTAAAATATTATTTATGTCATTTTTGTCAATTTTTTAATTTTTGTCATTTGAATTTATGCCAAAAGTTTCCATTAACATTTTAACCAAAGATCGAAATCAGTTTTTGAAAAAAGCTCTTGATAGTGTGGCTAGTCAAACATTGACTGATTATGAAGTTATTGTGATTGATGATGGGTCTAGCCTGCCAGTTTTAAAAGATAAATTAGATGTTAAAATCCTTCGCCACGATTCGTCTTTAGGTATTAGCAAAAGCCGGCAAGAAGCGTTACTAGAATCGCAAGGTGAGTATATTGCTGTTTTAGACGATGATGATGAGTGGATTGACCCGGATAAATTAAAAAAGCAGGTTGAGTTTTTAGACAATCATCGCGATTATGTTTTAGTTGGAGGAGGTATCCAAATTTCAAATTCCAAATCTCAAATTTCAAAATTTAGACCGAATGACGATCAGCAAATCAGAAAAACCATGCTCTTGCGCAATAATTTTTTTACCTCCAGCGTGATGTTCAGGAAATCATCAGCAATCCAAGCCGGCGGGTTTGTGGCCGATGGCGATGATTTTGCCGAAGATTACGATTTGTGGTTGCGTTTGGGCAATGTGGGTAAAATGCGCAATTTTCCTCTGCCCTTTGCGCGCTACCGCGTTCCCAACTATAATAAGCAAAGGTATAAAGCATTTTTGGCAAAGCAATTGAGGCTTATTTATAGGGAAAAATTTAATTATCCGCTGTTTTGGTTAGCCAACCTTTTGCTTAAAAGCAGATTGCTATTATGAAAAAAGCCATCATCAGCCTGTTTATTCTTTTAGGCCTTTGCCTATTTCAAACAGCTCAAGCTTTAACTATGCAGGAGATTATTCAAGGTTATGATAATCCTGTAGGACAAGTCTTAGGAGCAACCACCAATGGCTTAGTAGGCTATTGGAACTTTGATGAAGGCAGTGGCACTACTGCCCATGACTCCTCTGGTAACAACAACACAGGTACCCTTACCAATGGGCCAACCTGGACAAGTGGCAAGGTGGGGAGTGGGGCAGTGCAGTTTGATGGGGTGGATGATTATGTTTTGCTAAACAATACCGTCATTGGCGCCGGAGACATTACCGCCTGCGCGTGGATATATACAAGGCCTTCATCGCCGAATGTATATAATGACGTTTTACATAATGGAATATTTGGGCTTAAAGTATATACTGGTGCCGGTCCAACATACGTTCTACAATTCACCAATGACGGGGATAGCCATGTTACTGCTTCCGGTAATTTTTCGTCCAATATCTGGACTCACGTCTGCGTGAGCAGGCTTGGAGCCGGTGGAAATGGAGTAAATTTTTATATAAATGGTTCACCTTCAGGTATGGCTGGTCAAAATGGCGGAACTCCTACAGCAACCGCATTCCCAACCGCGGTTGGGCAGTATGGTTCAGTTGGCGGAAATAATTTTTATGGAAGTATTGATGAGGTACGCGTCTATAATCGCGTGTTGCTAGCCCAGGAAATTGCCGATATTTATACTAATGACACCGGCTCAATCCCATCACCAACACCAATCCCTCCTCCCTCGCCTTCTCCTACACCCTCGCCTTCTCCTACACCCTCGCTAAGTCCCACTCCTTCACCGTCTCCGACTCCAACCCCGTCACCGGTACCTGGTAATGTAATTACTGCCGCTTCTTGTTCACAAGCAGATGTGCAGAGCGCAGTTAATCAAGCCCAAAATGGAAATACAGTCCAGGTCCCATCCGGGAATTGTACTTGGGTCACAAAACTTCAATTCACAAAAGCCATCATACTTCAGGGCGCCGGTTGCACATTGGATAGCGATGGTCGGCCCACGAGTTGTGCGACAGTAATAAAGGATGGAATTACACTGGCAGTGCCACTCATATCGTGGCACTGCGTACTTGGATTTGCCCACCGCATGACTGGGATTGAGTTTCAGCCGATACGAACTAGTTCCGTTGGTGGCTCTGCAGTAATCGCTGTTAGTTGTACGAATGAACCGAACACAACTTTTCGTATCGATCATATTAAGTTTTATTCTACGGCTTTAGACGCCGAAGCTTTGAGTCTTGCGACGACAGTTGGGGTCATCGACCATAACACATTGGCAATGTATGGAGATGCGGTCTTCAAATTCCTTGCTGGAGCCTGGTATGGTCCAAACGGCGAAGTTCCACCGAGTCTGGATTATGGGGACAATTCTTGGTATCTGCCGGTTAATTGGGGTTCCTCTGCTTTTATGTTTGTTGAAAACAATTCAATCGACACAGTGGGTCTTCGTGGATGTACAGATGGCTACCTAGGGGCACGAGTTGTATTCCGGTTCAATAAGACCATCCACTGCACTTTGGCGTGGCATGGCACAGATTCTAGCCAGAGGTTCAGATCGACTAGGGCTTTTGAAGTATACAAGAATACTTTCGATATGACGGGTGTCAGTGTTCGAAACTACCTCATTGAGAATCGAGATGGATCCGCTCTCGTGTGGGGTAATTCGGCTACGAATATGTCGACGTCGGGGCACACAGCCGGACTACTAAAGCATTATCGATCTACAGAATATGATCCCGTATTTGGCCCAGAGGATGGTAGAAATGCATGGGATTTGAATGATCCTGCAAATCCCTATGACCCTGGTGCTGTATGCCCAGCTAAGGCATGTACAGCAACAACCGGCGGCTCCAATACAGTCACCGTAGCTGGAGCAAGTTGGTCCCCAAATCAGTGGACAAACTTCATTATTCGCAAGCTCAATTGCAGTAACAACAATGCAGTAGCCCCCGTCGTCGTGTGTTATGCCCCAATCGCACTGAATACAGCTAATCAAATTACATTTTTGTCGATGTATCCGACGGCCCCCAGCTTTTCTCCGGGGGATCAGTTCGAAATCAACAGAGTATTGGCAGCCATGGACCAGCCGGGACGTGGTGACGGATCTTTATTAGTCGCAAAAACGATTACGTCGCTGACTGCATCTGGCACAACTGCTATAGCTACTGTGGCAAATCACGGTTTTAGTACTGGGGATTGGGTCGCCATCGGTGCGAGTGCTGTGTATAGCGGGACATATCAGATTACTGTAACTGGGACTAATACATTTACCTACACTTTTATCGGAAGTGGAGGCTCTAGTTCAGGTAATGTTACTAAGCTTCCTTCGATGTGGAATGATCAGGTAGATTTTCCATCTATTCAATGGTTGAATACCAACACGAATGCAGGGACGACTTACAGTCTGAAGTTCCGACTGTCGGATGGAACTACTCATGTTGCGAACAAGACCTACATAGACTACGATTCCTCTTTTCCCTTTGATGGTTCTATTGCATCAAATCGATCCAGCATCGGCACAGGCCCCCTCTCCTCCCGCCCCTCCACCTGTACTCAAGGAGTAGCCTACTTCGCCACAGACCAAGGTTCCTGGAATCAAAGTGGAAGTGGAGGACAAGGAGTACTCTACACCTGTACCTCCACCAATGTTTGGTCCCTCTACTACACCCCCTACCAATACCCCCACCCTCTAGTCTCTGGAGCAGCTGTAAGTATTACCCCTGCACCCACCCCACCACCACCCACACCCACACCATCTCCAACACCAAATCCTTCACCAACCCCCACACCCAATCCATCAGTCAACCCAACCCCCACCCCAACTCCCAATCCTTCACCATCAACCATAACTCCTTCCCCAGAACCTGCTCCCTCTCCAATGCCCAACCCCCAATCTCCCACTTCTAATCTAAGGTTAATCAACCAATCTGGCACCTACTACCTTATCATTAATGGCATAAGACATGGTATCACCAACCCAGGCCTTTTAACCTCCTATGGTTTAACCTTTGCTATGGGAAGATCAGCAACACCAGAAGATCTAGCCTTACCAGAAGGTGACCTGCTGGCTCCTTCAGATGGTATATTAGCTAAAATATCAACTGATAAGACTGTCTGGCTTATCAGCAACAACCAAAGAAGGGGCTTTACCTCCCAGTCTGTATTTCTTGGTTTAGGCTTTAAGTTCAACCAAGTCCTCATCATAACAGCCCCAGAACTCAACAAACTATCCCAAGGAGCAAACCTAGACAATCCTACCTCTTCCCACCCAGAAGGTGTAGACATTAACCTTTCTGGCACTATCTACTGGGTGCATAACAACATTCTCTACCCTTATCCTTCTCTTTCTGTTTACAATAGCTGGAGAGTACCTAATGATTTTAGCAGGGTTTTGCCGGCGAATGTTGCTGATAAGGCTCTGTATAAAGGCCAGCCAGTGGGGGAGAGGAAAATTCAATAAAACCAGGGTAAAACGAGGGTTACCCTCGTAAACTCGTAAATTCGTAAAGACCAAAGTATATTATTATGAAAAAAACTATAATTTTTTGGTCAGTGGTTTTGCCGGACGCGCTTTTGCTGTATTTAAGTTTGTATCTGGCAATAGTTATCAGGTACCATGGTCGACTGCCCCAGGACCAGGCTTACGGCCATTATTCGGCATTCTCCGCAATTTTTTTGTTTTGGTTATTGGTTTTCTTTGTCCATGGTTTGTTTGAAGCCGCATCGTTTCGGCGCTATACCAGCTTGATATTTAATTTGGTTTCCGCTATGGCGGTTAATTTTGTAATTGCCATTATTTATTTTTATTTCCAACCCAATTTAATTCTGACGCCAAGAAGATTTTTAATTATTCAGATCATTGTGGCCTTCATCCTCTTGATGCTTTGGCATTTGCTGGTTAAATATTTTTTAAAAACCCGACTGACAGAAGGCATCTATCTTTTTTCCTTTAACAATGAGCTTAAGGAATTGGAAGCTGCCATTGATGACCACAGTTATCTGGGTTTTAAAGTTTTCGGCCATTTAAACGAGCAGTCTTTATCGGCCGCCCGGTTTTCAAAAAGCGCGGGCATTGTTTTGCCCGATAATTTACACACCAATCCCCAAGTCGCAAAAAAGTTCTACCAGTTGAGAACTTTAGGTGTAAAATTTTACAATCACAAAGAGTTTTACGAACAGCTTTTGCGTCGTGTCTACCTTTCACAAATCAATGAAATCTGGTTTTTAGAAAACGTGGATTACCAGGAAAAGCGTTTTTATAATTTAGTTAAGCGGGCGACTGATATTTTAATTTCCATAATCGGGTTTATCGCTTTTTTGATAAGCTTTCCTGTTTGCGCACTGTTGATAAAATTGACGAGCCCGGGGCCGGTATTTTTTGTGCAGGAGAGAGTCGGCAAAAAAGGCGCGCTGTTTAAAGTTTATAAATACCGCAGTATGAGCGGTGGGCCGACTAATACCTGGACTTCTGTTAATGATCCGCGGATTACTAAAGTCGGAAAATTTTTGCGCAAAAGCCGGATAGATGAGTGGCCGCAGTTTATCAACTTGCTTTTAGGCCATATCAGTTTAGTCGGGCCCCGGCCTGAGCAGCCGCATATAGTTGAAAACCTGAAAAACCAAATCCAGTTTTACGACGAACGGCATTTAGTTAAACCGGGACTTACCGGCTGGGCGCAACTCAACATTTACGCCGGCAGTTTAGAAGAAAGCCAGACTAAGCTGCAATATGATTTGTATTACATTAAACATCGTGGTTTTCTTTTCGATTTAGAAATCATTCTAAAAACTATCTACTACATTTTTACGTGGCAAGGGCGGTAAATGGCGTTTATCCACATACGGCACTTGACCCGACTAAATAGTCGGGTTATCATATTTATATGAAAAATCAAATAACAACAAGACAAAAAGAGCTTTTATCTATAATTTATGGGTCTATCAGAGCTATAGGATACCCACCAACCCTTGAAGAAATGAGGAAAAGTTTGGGAGTGGCTTCCAATCAATCTATTTTGGATTTATTACAAAAGTTGGTTGCTTGCAAATTTATCAAGAAACAAGAAGGAGCGGCTAGGAGTATTAGTATTTTACCCGTAGGTTATAAAGTTTTAAATTTACCCCCGCTCCTGCAAACCGTAGGTATGGCTACTGCCGGTATTCCCATGGAAGCAGTTGAAATTGTAGGCGAATGGCAAGCCTTGCCCGCTTACCAAAATGAAAAAATGGAAAGGCTTCAGGCTAACGTAAGTTTGGTTAAAATTGCAGGCGACTCTATGGTTGGAGCCGGAATTAATGACGGCGATGCAGTTTTGGTCCAAGAGCGGAAAGAATATTACTCCGGAGATATTGTCCTGGCGGAAATCAACAATGAGGTTACAGTTAAACGTTTTATTTCCGACGACAAACCGCCGTATGTTTATTTAAAACCAGAAAACCCGAAGTATCAGAATATTCGTTTTACAGAAGGGATGAGAATGCAGGGAAAAATTATTGCCGTGCTTCGGAATGGACAAATGATTAACATTAAACAGAGCTATGCCCACAAAAAAGCCAAATAAAGCTAGCGATATTGTCGGAAAAATTTTTAAAGATGCCGAGTTAGTTTATGGTCTCAAGGAATTTGAAAGTCTTAATTTGGAAGAGATTCTTGAAATTACAGAGGACGAGCCCCATCGTTTTTATGTTACCGATTTAAAATCGGAAAAGAAGCGGTTGGTGTTCGACGAAAGAAAACAAACCGGCAAGCCCGAGGAAATTGTGCGTCAGCTTTGGCTTCATAAATTGCATAGTCATTATGGCTACCCATTCGAAAGAATGGAAACAGAAAAAAGCATTCATTTTGGTAGAGAAATTCACGCCAAGGCAGCGGATGTTGTAATTTATAAAGAAGATAAAATTACTCCCTATATTATTATTGAAGTTAAAAGTCCCACTGAAGAAAAGGGTATTGAACAATTAAAAAGCTACTTGAATGCCGAGGGTTGCGAAATTGGCATTTGGTCCAATGGTAAAGACAGAGTCATTTTATATCGTAATTACCCGAATAATTTTGAAGACACGCTATCCGAAATTCCAAGAGCAACTCAAACGATTGACGACTTACTTTCCGAGAAGCGAACCCTTGATTATCTCAATCCAAAAGTTGATTTGAAGCGGATTATTGAAATTGTAGAGGAGTTGGTTTTAGCCAATGCCGGTGTGGATGTTTTTAACGAATCATTTAAGCTTATTTACGCTAAACTGTTTGATGAGCTGGAAGCGGAGAAAAGGGAAGACAAAGAAATTTTATTCCGCAAATACAAAGACCCTCGAAAAACTTACGAGGTTATTAATAAGCTTTTCAAGCAAGCTATTACAAAGTGGCCCAACACTTTTTATGAGCAGGAAGTAATTAGGCTTTCTCCGGAACATTTGTCTGTGGTTATTGGCGAGCTGGAAACCGCCAAGCTTTTTGGCGCAGACCTAAGAGTTATAGATGAAGCTTTTGAATATTTAATCCCGGAAGTTGCGAAGGGTAAAAAAGGCCAATATTTTACTCCTCGTCATGCAATACAAATGTGCGTGCAAATGTTAAACCCAAAGGAAAATGAATTTGTATTGGATCCGGCAGCCGGGAGCGGCGGGTTTTTAATTGCTGCTATGAATTGGGTTTGGAAAAATTATGCCAAATCTGCCGCAGCTAAACATGAATATGCCAGCGAAAAGCTTTATGGTATAGATTTTGCCGAGGAAACCGCCAAAGTTTCCCGGGCTTTAATGCTAATTGCCGGAGACGGTCGCTCTCATTTGTTCAAACTAAATTCACTGGACCCACGTGAGTGGCAGGGCGAGGAAGAAGAAAAGCTACAGGCGAGAATGGAATTACAAAAAAGACTTGATAAATCTGGAAACTATGAAGAGCAAGAGGAAAATAAAAAAACTTTTAAGCGTTTTGGGTTTGATGTTGTTTTAACTAATCCACCCTTTGCTGGCGAAATTAAAGACCAGGGGGTTTTGCGCCAGTTTGAATTTGGCAGAAAAAATGGCAAGCTGGCATCCAAAGTAGAACGGCATATTTTGTTTATTGAACGCGTGTTGGATTTTTTGCGTCCCGGGGGTCGTATGGCCATAGTTTTACCCCAAGGTATTTTTAACAACACAAATATGGAATACATCCGCAAATGGCTTTTTGACAAAGCCAGGATCTTGGCGGTCGTGGGTCTGCATGGCAACACATTTAAACCTCACACGGGCACCAAGACTTCTGTTTTGTTTTTGCTAAAGTGGGGCGGCGAAGCAGGAGAGCCACAGGCAGACTATCCGATTTTTATGGCCGTTTCCAAAAAAGGCGGTAAAGACAACTCCGGCGAATACAGTTATAAAAAAGACGCCAACGGCGTTTACGCCCACGACACCGCGGGTCGCAAAATAATAGACCACGATTTGGACGAAATCGCGGAAGGGTTTAAAAAATTTGCTAAAGAACAAAAATTTGATTTTGTAAAATGAAAAAAGAATTTCAAAAATGGCATAATCTAAAATCAAAAATTGATGGTGAGCATCAATCGCCGCCTTTCAGTGAGCGGGAAGTTTGGTGGTGCTCGCTGGGGGCGAATGTTGGAGTTGAAGAAGATGGAAAAAATGAATTATTTGAAAGACCAGTAGTTGTGATTAGAAAATTTAACAAAGAGATGCTGTGGGCTCTGCCGCTTACTTCGCGCGGAAAAGAGGGAACATATTATTTACGATTTTCTTTGCGTGAAAATGTCAGCACGGTCATTTTGTCGCAATTGCGGATATTAAGCGCGAAGCGTTTGGTCAGAAAAATAGGGAGAATCGGCAAAAAACAATTTAACGAAATGCAACAAGCGGCATCAGCAATACTTATTCGCAAAAATGATAACAATAAAAACGGCTCCCTTGCGGGAGCCTCGGGTGCCTAGTGGCAATTTGTAATATTAGTATAGCAGGTCTAAAAAATAAGTCAAGCGGCAGATTTTAATTTTTTTGCTCCGCGTGTTTGCGGAGCGAGGCCGAAGCCATTTGTATTTATATGTTAGCAGATATAAAAATTGCTGTCAAGCAAAAATTGGCAAAAATTGGCGGTAGTTTAAGGCTTAAATTTGGTGTCATTCCGGCCTTTTGAGCCGAAATCCAGAAAGGCAAAATATGATTTGGCAACTTATAGGATTTTCATTAAGTTCTGCTGTTGTAGCTGTTGCACTCGGTAAGGGTGTAGACTGGCTATTTGAAAAATGGCGGGGTAAAAAATTAAGACAAGATAAACTGTATAAACCGGCCAAATTTTATCTGATGCTCATAGAAAGTATCGATAAAAACAGAGAGGCCCTTTTTGAAGAAATGAAGAAAGGCACCAATGAAATAGAGTTCCACGATTCTCAAGCCAGAGATAACTGGCAAATGGAAACAAACCAACAGCTTGCCAATATGGGGAAACCTATGGTGGAAGAAATGATGAGTCACATAGGAAAAATAAAAAGTCTTTTTGAATCCAACCCTGAATTAATCGAAGATAATCATAGGGACGTTGTTAGAAAGTTTTTTGATGGGGTTATTAAAAGAAAAATACTTATTGCTGGTGGTTGGCCCCAAAAATTTGTGCATCTACCAGAGAAGGCTCATAAAGAGTGGGAAGATGCTATTTTTGGTGCAGTCAGAGACCTTAGAAAAGAAATTTGAAAATGACAAACTATTCAATAATCCGAAAATCCCAACTTGAAGGCGCATTAAGGCTGGATGCGGAATACTACCAGCCGGAGTATTTGGAGTTTTCAAAAAATCTGTTGCGAATCGGCGAAGTCCCGCTTGGTGATTTGGCCTTTATCACTGACGGGCAGCACGGTTACCATATAGTCGATCCTTTAAGCGCTATCCGCCATATAACAGCAAAAAATGTTGTTGCTTGGATTGTAAATGATCAGGATGCAGACAGATTAGCAAAAGAGACAAATGACAGGAATAAAAGATCAGTTCTTGAAGAGAATGACTTATTAATCTCAACAGCTGGAACGACAGGAGAGATTGGATTGGTTACAAAAGCAATTTTGCCAGCAAACATCGATCAGGATGTTGCGCGAGTACAAATTTTAGATCAGAAAAAACTAAACCCGAAATTTCTTGTGGCGTTTCTGAATTCTAAGTACGGACAATTCCAATTGACTAGACAGACTACAGGACAGATACAAACGCATATATCGTTAGATAAGATAAAAAATGAGGTTTTTGTTCCAGTGCCAGATTGGCAAGATAAGATAGCAATATTAGTTGATGATGCAGTATTGAATGTTGAAAATTCAAAAAGCTTTTATTCTCAAGCAGAAGATTTACTACTGGAAGAGTTGGGGATTAAGAATTGGATTCCCGATCGGGTCGGGAATGACAAAGGGGAAATTTTTAGTGTTGTGAATTTGTCAGAGGTGCAAAATAATCGTCGAATAGATGCGGAATACTATCAGGCAAAGTATCAAAAAATATTGGCCCTAATTCGCGCGAATAAGGGAATGGCTTTAGGGGAATTGGTAAGCTTAAAAAAGGGTTTTGAACCTGGGAGCGAGGCTTATCAGGAAGAAGGAAAATTGTTTATTCGGGTTAGCAGTTTAACCAAGCAAGGCATTATTGACAAAGATCAAAAGTATTTAAACGACAAATTGTATTTGGAGCAAAAAAAAGATTGCGAACCTAAAGTTGGCGAAATTTTGCTGACTAAAGACGCTAGCCCTGGGATTGCTTATGTTGTTAAAGAGTCCGTAGAAGGAGTTATCTCTGGCGGGATTGTCAGGTTAAAATTAAGGGAGCAAAATATTGAACCGGAATATGTGGCTCTATGTATTAGCTCGGTTTTGGGCCAAGCGCAAGTTGAACGAGATGCCGGCGGTTCGGTGATTATGCATTGGAAACCAGAGCAGATAAAAAATTTGCAAATTCCTATTTTACCGAAATCTACGCAGGAAAAAATTGCGGATTTAGTAAAACAATCACACGAAGCCAGAAAAAAGGCTAAAGAACTTTTGGAACGGGCCAAGCAAAAGGTCGAAGAATTAATTGAGAAAGGGATTTAAAATGCAAAACTTTAAAAAGAAAAATGCAAGCGGGCCTTGGAATTATTTTAACGATTGCGCAATTTGCCAAGGCATGAAGCAAGGCAGGGGACAAACAGCGGAAGAGCTTAAAAAATTATTTGATGAGGCGGAAGTCAAACAAACTGTTAATTCAGATGAAAGAGCATAGGAAAAGAAACAGGGCTATGGCCCATTCATCAATTTTTTATGGCGGATAATTTATTAATTTTTTTTATTGTTTTAGGGGCAATCAACCTTATTGCCTTTATTTTGGTCGGGGTGGATAAAAAACGAAGCGCGCAAAATAACGAACGGGTGCCGGAAGTTTATTTATTTTTTATTGCAATCTTTTTTGCATCTTTAGGCGTTTTGCTGGGCATGTATTATTTTCATCACAAAACCAGAAAAATATATTTTCCCGTGGGGTTAGGTCTGTTAATGTTGGAACAAGCTGCCCTGTTAATTTTTATTTCTGAAAAAGTTTTGGTTTAGCGGCATATTTATCTCATCACATACAGGCAACTTCACTGAGTATCACACCCAATGGGGCGGGTAAGTGTTCACAAGACCGAGTAAATCATCAAATCTGTTAAAGTTTAGCAGGCCGCGGGCCCGCACTGCACTTAGGAATATCAGTAAAGGATAAAATCTACTCAGAGCTGTGAATATTTACTGGGGCGGGATTTTGAAATTTTTGATAGTTGTGTTATAATTATTCAACTGAAGCGAAAGTTTGGAAACAAACTAGCATCATTGGCTGGATTTTTTTGATAAAATTGGATTATCAAAAATCTTTTTATTTAAGCGTTATCTTCGAAAACAAATATAAAATGGACAAGCAGGAGCTGAATACAGCTTTAAAGCAAAAGAAAATAATCAACGAGGGCAAGCTGGCGACTTTGGAAAAGGAGCTGGCCCAGGCAAAAAATTCCTCTCCCTGGGAGGACTTTTTGGTTGAGAAGAAAGTTATCAACGAAACTGACCTTTTAAATTTAAAATCCGGCTTGCTTGCTGTGCCGGTAGTGGATTTAACCGCCCTGCAAATTCCCCAGGAGGTTTTAAATTTAGTGCCCGAGCCCATTGCCCACCGCCATAAGGTCATTAGTTTTGCCAAAACCGGTGACCTGCTTTCTTTGGCTATGGCTGACCCGACCGACCTGCAGATTAAAGAGTTCATGCAGAAAAAGACAGGCATGAAGATTAAGCCGTTTTTAATCGGCAGGACCAGTTTAGATTTTGGACTTTCCAAATACCACTCTTCTTTGGAAAAAGAAATCAAGCATTTATTTACGCCAATCTCGCAGCCTTTAACTGCCAAGCCGGAAGGCTTAAGCGCGGACGATTCGCTGAAAAAAATGGCGGAAGAGGTGCCGGTTATCCGCGTGGTGGACACGCTTTTGGAATACGCGGTCTTTGAAAAAGCTTCGGACATCCACATTGAACCTCAGGAAAATGCCTTAACTGTGCGCTATCGCATTGACGGCGTTTTGCACGATGTCATGACTCTGCCTAAAGTCATTCAGGCCGGCATTGTCGCCCGGATTAAAGTTTTATCCAACTTGAAAATTGACGAACGCCGGCTGCCTCAGGACGGCCGGTTTAAAATAGAAAAGGACGGCTACAAATTTTCCCTCCGCGTATCCACCATCCCGATTTTTGACGGCGAAAAAGTCGTCATACGCCTTTTGGACGAGTCGGCCAAAGCCCAAACTTTGGAAGAGTTGGGCTTTGAAAAAGAATCTTTTGAAATAATCACCCGCAATGTCAAAAAGCCCCATGGCATGCTTTTGGTTACCGGCCCGACAGGCAGCGGCAAGTCCACCACTTTGTACACGCTGCTTTCCATGCTTAACACTAAATCGGTAAATATTTCCACCATCGAGGATCCCGTGGAATATCGCATTGTCGGGGCTAACCAAATGCAGGTAAATCCCAAGATCGGTTTGACTTTTGATGTGGGTTTAAGGGCCCTGCTGCGGCAAGACCCTAATATTATTATGATCGGTGAAATTAGGGACAGGGAAACGGCTGAAGAAGCTGTGCACGCGGCTATGACCGGTCATATTGTGTTTTCCACTCTGCACACCAACACGGCCGCCGGGGCTCTGCCCAGACTCCTGGATATTGGCGTGGAGCCGTATTTGATTGCTTCCACGGTTAACGCGGTTTTGGCCCAAAGGCTGGTGAGGGTCATTTGCAAGGATTGCCAGGCTGCCGCAAGTTTAGATGACGCGGCCATAGAAGCTTTGTCCAAAGAATTCCACCTGGAAAAATTGCTGCCGGTGCTGGTGAGAGTTGGCCTGACTACGGCTAAAACCAAAAGCATTAATGAACTTAAATTTTATAAAGGCCAGGGCTGTGATAAATGCAGCCACACCGGCTACAAAGGCCGGCTGGGCATCCATGAAATTTTAGAAGTCACCCCCACCGTTGCCGAAATGATAATGGCCCATAAAAGCGCGAATGAAATCCAGGACCAGGGGGAAAAAGAGGGTATGGTATTAATGTGGCAGGATGGGTTTCTAAAGGCGCTTAAGGGCATTACCACCATTGATGAAATAGTTCGGGTATCAAAGGAATAAAATGGAGTTTATTTATACAGCGACAACCAAAGACGGCAAGCGGGAAAGCGCGACGGTTAGCGCGCCGAATTTAGCCGCGGCCGGCCACTTGCTCAAAGAACGGGGACTTTTGCCCCTGCAGATTTCAGAGCAGGGTACAGGCCACTGGCTTGATTTTTTAAAAACTTTGGGTTCGGTTTCATTGAATGAAAAAATAAATTTTGCCGAAAATTTAAGCATAATGCTTAAAGCGGGCATTAGCATCAGCCGTGGTTTGCAAATCCAGGTCAAGCAGACAAAAAATAAAAAATTCAAAATTATTTTAACTGACATCTATAACCAGGTGGAGCAGGGCAAAGGGCTGTCTGAAGCATTATCCAGGTACCCAAAAATTTTTTCCAGCATCTTTTTCAGCATGATAAAAGTCGGCGAACTTTCCGGCAACCTGGAAAAAAGCCTGGAATATTTAAGCATCCAGCTTCACCGTGAAGCGACATTAAAAAGCAAAATTCGGGGAGCGATGATTTATCCGTCGGTCATTGTTTCTGCCATGGTAATTATTGGGGTGCTTATGTCAATTTTTGTTTTGCCCCAGCTGACTTCGGTGTTCAAACAGGCAGGTGGCGAACTGCCTGTGACAACCAGGGTGGTAATCGCCTTTTCCGATTTTATGGCCGGCCATTCTATTTTGGTCATTTTGGGACTCTTTGGCACGCTGGCAGGGGCCG
This sequence comes from Candidatus Doudnabacteria bacterium, assembly GCA_023245915.1. Lineage (GTDB taxonomy): Bacteria > Patescibacteriota > Doudnabacteria > UBA920 > UBA920 > PALSA-1336. Next base: position 16,882 of record JAHFJK010000009.1, read on the forward strand.
GGGCGGCTTTGCGGACTTATCCGGGCAAACGGGTTTTTGACTTTTTTCTTTTACATTTTATGGTAATAACAGCTATTGTTAAAAAAATAAACCTTGCCCGCTTTTCGCGTATTTTAAGCTCACTGTTAAAAAGCGGTATTCCCATAGTCCAGGCTTTGGAAGTTTCGTCGGGATCTTTGGGCAACACTTATTATAAAGAGCTGGTGGACAATTCAGCGCAGGATGTAAAGGTGGGTAAATCTTTAACCGAGGCCCTGGGCAAAGACGAAAGGTTATTTCCGGTTTTGGTGGTGCAGATGATAGAAGTGGGGGAAGAAAGCGGCACGGTGCAGGAAATTTTAGGCCAGCTGGCGGAGCATTATGAAGAAGAAGTGGATACGATTTTAAGCAATTTGTCTTCGGTTATTGAGCCTTTGCTGTTGCTGGTCATTGGCGGCGTGGTGGGTGTATTGGCCATGGCCTTGATTGCGCCTATTTATAATTTAAGCCAGACAATTCAGTAATGACAAAAATAAGTAAAATTGACAAAAATAAACTGCAGATTGATTTTGTCAATCTTGTCAATTTTTTAAATTTTGTTTAAATTTTGTCAATTATACTCAATTGCTAAATTAATTTAGATATAATACTCCGAAGCTTATGTTGTTATTACTTAATTTTATTGGTTATTATTAATTTTATCCAAAACACAAAATCGGAATTTGATTAGCGAAGGAGTATAACTTATGAAATTTAACTTTCTTTCTAAAACCCTTCCCGCCTTCGGCCTGAATATTTCCGGCAGTACTTTTAAAATTATGCAAATGGAAAAAACCAAGGGAGCGCTTAAGGTTAAAAGTTACCATGAAGCGGTTTTGCCAAAAGGCCTGGTCATTAACGACGGGATAGCCGATTCCAAAACCTTTACTCATTTGCTTAAAAGCGCCCTAATGCAGCCGCAATACGGTAAAGTTGACAGCAACTATGTGATTGCCAGCTTGCCGGAGTCCAAATCTTTTGTCAGGGTTATCCAAATCCCCCAAATGAGCCAGGCAGAGGCTGAAAATGCTGTGCCTTTTGAGGCAGAAAGTTTTATCCCCCTGCCGGTTGACCAGGTTTATTTGGATTGGCAACAAATTGGAACTGCGGGGGACAAGATGAATATTTTAATTATTGCCTCGCCTAAAGATTTTGTGGAAAAATATTTGGACATCTTAGACAAGGCCGGACTGAAAACTGTGGCCTTAGAGGTTGAATCACAGAGCGCTTTAAGGGCGCTGGCCTCAATGGTAGGCAGTGACAATGTGGTTTTAATCAAAATCGGCTCACTGCGCACCGGAATGATTGTAATCGAAGAGGGAAATTTGCAGTTTACCTCCAGCATTCCCATAGGCGGCAGCGCTTTTACTGAAAGTTTGGCCAAAGCTTTGGGCATAAGCAGCGCCAAAGCCGAGGAGATAAAAAAGAAAGTCGGCATTGCCAACACGGCCGAGTATCCCAATATTACTACGGCTTTAGTGCCGGTGTTGAATAATTTAAGCGATGAGATAAAAAATATTTTAAAATTCCACAGCGAACACTCCGACAAGTTAATTACCCGGGCAATTCTTTTGGGCGGCAGCGCCAGGATGCAAAATTTAGCGGAAACTTTGGCGCCAAACCTGGAAGATGCGGGAGTAAAAAGCGTGGAGCTGGCTAATCCCTGGCAAAACCGGCCAGACATAAAAACCCCCCCGCTGGATGCCTTAAATTCCCTCGGTTTTATAACGGCCATTGGTCTGGCAATGAGGGGAGCGGAGTATGAGGTATGAGAGTAATGAACAAAAATGAGACAAATGAGCAAGAATTAAAAAAATGTTTATTCCCATAATTTTATCATTTATTTAATTTTTGTCACTATGAAAGTTATCAATCTATTACCCAAACCCAGACAGCAGGAGGCGCGTTATATTGCCATGCTTCGCGGGGTTTGGTTTGTCTTTGGTTTTTCGCTCGTAAGTTTTGTCCTGGTGTTTTTAGCTCAATCGGGTACGTTATTTTATCTGCAAAACCAGGCAGGCAGACTGCAGGCTCAAATCGCGGATTTGAAGGCGCAGGTTAACAAAAAAGAAAATTCCCAGGTAAAATCACAGGTCAAAGCCGCTAACGATTTAATCTCCGATTTTAAAAATTTGGCCCAAACTTCGCCCAAATGGTCCAAAGTCATTGAAGCGTTTATGCCCTTGCCGCCTGAAGGGGTCAAAATCAACACTTTTTCCATTGATCCGGCAAAAAAAACTATTAACATTACCGGCATTGCTCCCACCCGGGAGCTGGTCATTAAACTTCACGACAATATAGCTAAAGACAAGCGGGATTTTCATGACATAGACTATCCTTTTGAAAATATTGCCAGAGCGCAGAACGTTAATTTTCATTTCAGTTTTGGCATACAGCAGGAATTATTCAAGTAATTTTGAGCAATGCGAACATTCAGCGCAAAAAATCAAGTTGCTATAATTGCCGCGGCCTGGCTGGTTTTAAGCGCGCTGAATTTTGCTTATTTTTTTGGGATTTTGGACAGCAGGAACCAGGAGTTTGTTAACTCCATGGAGCAACAAAAGCAGATTCTGGC
>JAHFJK010000060.1 GCA_023245915.1 Candidatus Doudnabacteria bacterium
AGCAATAAAAAATACATCGGAAAAAACTGTTAAACATTCTGTAATTCCAACGCCGAGCGATGTGCCAAAAATTTTATTACTCAAAGTGCCATTTACCCCGCAGGCGCCCACAGCTAACTGGGACGAACTGCACAACGAAGCCTGTGAAGAAGCCAGCGCAATTATGACAGAACGGTATTTTGCCGGCGACAGTCGGGCTACTTTGCCTCCCCAGGAAGTAGAAGATCAGCTCAATATTCTGACCCAATGGGAAAACAACCATTTTGGTTATCACTTGGATATTGACTCGCAGGAAACCGCGCAAATGATTAAAGAAGTTTACGGTCTGCAGGCCAAAATTATTTTAAATTTTACCGAAGACGACATAAAAAAAGAACTTTCGCAAAATCACATTGTCTTGCTTCCCTCCAACGGCAAACTTTTGGGCAACCCCAACTTCCGCAGCCCCGGCCCGCCCTACCATATGTTAGTTTTAAAAGGCTACACTGCCACCCAATTTATAACCAATGATCCCGGAACAAGAAAAGGCCAAAATTATCCCTACACATTCGCGACTCTATATCACGCCAACGGCATATTCGACCACGCGACGCATTCGGTTGATCTGAAGAAAAAAAATATTATTGTGGTTTGGAAATAACCTCCCTCTCCCTGCCTACCGCAGGCAGGCAATCCATGGAGAGGGATAAAGGGAGAAGTTACAAAATTAGGACTGAAGAATCACACTTTTAGCCTTATTTAAGCCAATAATTGACAGAAACTTGAATTATGATATAATAATATAAAATTATATAAATAATAATTTATTTCAACTTTATGACAAATAGTGAAAGGGGTGGCGGTGATTTTTCCAACGCTTCTTATGAACAAGAACCAGACACAAAAAAAACGAAACAAAAAAGATCTGGCCCCGTGAAGAGGGTCATAAAAAAAGTTACTTTTATAACCGGTACCGCTTTAGGTGCGCTACATGCTGTTCCAGAAGCCAGTGCTCAAAAAATAAACATTAGGGGCGCAATAGAAGGAGCTATCCAGAGAGGTAGCCAAACTGTGGCAGAAAATAAGAGGGCTAAAGCTGATGTACAAATGGACAGCGACCAAGAATTTGTAAGACGTGTTACGCGTTTAGGGGAAGCTATGCGTAGTGGGTTCACTGATCTCACTAACAAATATGAACACGCCTTAACACAATACGAATTTCGATATGCAAATGACAAAACAGCTACACTAAGCGAAGGAGACTTATCAATGTTGGACGAAAGTGTAGAAGAAGCCAGAGACAACTATACAAACTTAATTATTCTTATAGGAAAGAATGCCCCGGTTGGCAGAGAAGGTAATTTGCACCCGGACAATACAGAAACCTTTGGTAAATGGGGAAGCGTGGTGTTTCCTGGATTAAGCAGCGCAGGTTACGGTTCTCAAGATGCCCGTCTGGCTATGGAGCGTTCTGATCGCTTAGCGAGAAGCGAGGCTTCCGATGAAGGAATCTCGGTTCTCCAGGATGGAAGATCTATGATTAGCCGACTGGAAACAATTACTAATGACAACAACTCTCTTACCACAGATACTAAAACCAGAACTACTTTTAGGGATTATTTAAAGTTTATGAAAGCTATGCAAAGAGAAGCTTCGAAATACCTGGGCAGTGAATTAGCAAACACCACTCCAACGCTTCAAAGGCCGGGCGAAAATGATGCCATGCACAAATTCACTACTGATAAGTATAAACCTCCTAAAGGCCGTTAAGTTTATAACTTTACAATAGCCGCGGGCAGGATGATTGAACTTCAATCTCCTACTCCGCGGCTTTTGCGTTGTTTGAATCTGATTATTCCAAGCCTGATTATTCCAAGCCTTGCATCTTTGAGCAATATGTGTAAAAATTAGTTGATTTGCAAGGAGGAGGAAGATGCTGAGACTGGTGTTCTGTATTCTAATAATTGTAGCGTCCGCTCTGCTCTTGATCGCCGGAATTATCGCCGGAATTTTGGCTCTGCTCGGGCACTTTTTCGGCAAAGGCTCGGAGCAAATTATGTCGGGATTTTTTGGAGGCGGATGCCTTAACAAAGACAAACCCGATCTATGAAGCAACAAAAAGTCAACCAACTGGGAGTTCCCGAGTTTGATCGCCGGAACTCCTTTTTGTTTGGGCAAAATAAAAAAGCAGCTTAAATCAGCTTACGAGCTTATTGACTAGGGGAAATCTTTTATGTTAATATCTAAGGTCTTTATAATTCGGAATAACGATTTTCAAGACACAAAAGTATCGGGAGGATTCTATGAACGAAATGGTCACAAAGCTTTTAAGTATGTTCCCCAAGGTTAAAGTCTTGGATGCAAAATTACTAAATAGAGTATTCAAAATACCTTTGGACGTTTTGCTTCAAATTCTGATTCAAGCGTGCAGGATGCCGGTTACTGAAGAGGATGAAGCGCAAATCGAGGCAACGAAGCAGGAGGCTCGACGCCGAATCAGACGCGGTAAACACCATACGTTTTGTTATATCCGCGGCGCATCCGGGCGTCTCCATGCAGGGATTCAAAGGACTTACCATCGGGCTGGAGACGCTGACACATGCGCCGAAGAAGTAGCGATTGGCAATCTGGCAATTGCTGAAGAGCCTGGCTGCACGGCAGTGACGGTACATTTTATGCCTATTGCCGAACGCGAGGACGGAGGCGTAACCAGCATTGTCGGCCCATGCTCAACCTGCGCCACCAGACTGCGTATTGTTGAAGAGCAGCAGGGCGAACCGTTGGGAGTTATTGTTTACCACAAAGGGGAGGTGATCAAAGTGCCGGCGTGGCTCTCTGTGCTGTTTCTCTATCCCGCCGAGCATGACCACGAAAAATAGCGAAAACAGGAAGAAAGTTGGATTTTTAAACACCCAACAATCTTCCTGTTTTTATTATTAACCAATACTTAAATTTTGGGGGTAAATCAGCGCGCTCCGAAATATTTTAAAATTGGAAATTTAAAATTTAAAATTCCCCAGTCTCCCTCTCCCCTATCTGCTGTCTCCACATAGCGTAGTATAAACCTTTTTGGTCCAGTAAATCCAGATGCTTGCCCTGCTCGGCAATTTTGCCTTTTTCCAAAACGTAGATTTTGTCCGCGTGCATAATGGTGGAGAGGCGATGCGCTATTAAAACTGTTATCTGTTCCATGTTATGTGATAATTGCTTGATGGTGGCTGTAATTTGCTCTTCGGTTAAAGAGTCGAGAGACGATGTGGCTTCGTCAAAAACTAACAGCCTAGGATGACGGAGTAAAGCGCGCGCAATGGAAAGTCTTTGTTTTTCCCCGCCGGAAACCTTAACTCCGCCCTCGCCAATTACGGTATCAAGCCCCTGCAAAGCGCGTTGCATTAAACTGTCAGCCGCGCTCTTTTTTAACGCGTCCCACAACTCTTCGTCGGTCGCATCCGGATTTGCGAATTTCAGGTTGTCGCGAATGCTGCCGGCAAAAAGTTGCGTGTCCTGCGTTACCAAACCAATTTGCGCGCGAATTTCTTCCAAATCTGCCTCATTAATATCAACATTATTATACAAAACTTTGCCTTCCTGCGGGCGGTATAATCCTACCAACAATTTTACTAAAGTGGTTTTGCCGGCTCCGGAAGGCCCGACAAAAGCAACGGTCTCTCCTTTGTTGGTGCTAAAGCTTATATTTTCCAAAGCTTTACGGTTGGCTGTGGGATGCATAAAGCTTAAATTTTGGAAGGTGATGTTGTCCAAAGTCCCGACTTTTTTTGCTACAGATGGAACCGGCTCTTTGGGCGCGCTTAAAATATTTTGAAAATTCTGCAGTGATGCCTGGGCTTCGCGGTAGGAATTTACCACATCGCCCAACTGCTGCAAAGGGTTGAACAAAAAGAAAGAATAAATCCACAAAGAAAAAAACTGGCCCAAAGTGAGCGCGCGCGTGAAAATTAAATAAATCATTACAAACAGCATTAAGGTCCTTAGCAGGTTTATGGCCGTGCCCTGGATAAAGCTAAGTGTGCGCAAATATTTTACTTTTTGCAGTTCCAGCTTTAAAATTTCCGTTGTGGTGTTATTAAGCCGGTCGATTTCTGAACCGGAAAGGCCTAAAGATTTTACCAGTTCGATGTTGCGCAAACTTTCAGTCGTTGAGCCGGCCAAAGCCGTGGTTTGCGCCACAATTTTTATTTGCACGGCTTTAATTTTTTTGCTAAGCAGGGCGGACAAAAAACCCAAAGCCGGCACCATGGCCAAATACACCACTGCGACGACCCAGCTGACAGAAAAGGCATAGATGATGACAAAAATAAAGCCGATGATAGTAAAAAATAAAACATTAACCAGGTTGGTAATTAAAGTCTGGCTGTCCAAGCGCACCCGCTGCAGTTTTTCCAAGGTTTCTCCGCTTCTTTGGTCTTCAAAAACCGCGTAGGGCAGCTGCAAAGCGTGAGCCAGGCCGTCGGTATACATTTTAGCGCCCACGCGCTGGGTAATGGTGTTTACATAATAGTCCTGAAAATTTTTGGCAATGCGGGAAATAAAATTCGTCCCCATAGACAGCAATAGCAAAAACCCCACTCCTCGGAAAAATTCGTTCCGCGATAGTTCGGCAAATTTAGTAGCGTAATTATCCAGGATTAAACGAAAAAGGTAAGGGTCAATTAAAGAAAAAATCTGGTTAATGGCAGCCAAAACCAGCGCCAACGCCAAAATTTTCCAGTATTTTTTTAGGTATTTTGTAAGAATTTGCATGTCAAGATTAAAGATTGAAGCCAATTACCGCCGACTTCGTCGGCGGATAGCTTGTAGTATTATATGCGCAGTCTTTGTGGACAAGTCGCTTTAATTAAAATCCCACTTCAAACCTTTTTTACTTTAGCTTTTTGCTTTTCCCAACGCCAGAGACTTCGTTAGGCTACGGCAAGTGTAAGTTACAATAATTAATTCTTTTTTAGAATTTGCAACAATTTCTTGTTAACAAAAAGCCGATACTTTCCGTATTTGCCTTCGTTTAAACCCGGGTTTTGACAAAAACTATTTCATCCACAATTTCGCAAAGGTGGTGGCCACGACGGCGATGCTTATAACAATCGCCGCAATTTTTAAAAACCAGCTGGAAAAGCCTTTGGAGACATATTTTTCGCCCATCAAGGTTTTGTCTTCGGAGAAGCGGATGAGGAAATAAAAAATCACCGGCAACATAGCGCCGTTTAAATAATCAGCGTACAAAGTTATGCCGAACAAATTTACTCTGGGCAAAAGCGCTGCCAGCACGCCCAAAGCAATTTGCAAAATAAAAAAGGTGTAGAATACCCGGCCCTTGCCAAAGCTGGCATTAAGCGTGCGCTCATAGCCAAAAAATTCCGTAAAAACGTAAGCTGTGGCCAATGGCACAATTGTCAAACCCAAAAAGGAAGCGGCCAAAAGCCCGGTGGCAAACAAAGTGTAGCTTAAATGCCCGGCAAGCGGTTCAATAGCTTTGGCGGCATCGGCCGCTCCTAACACATGAATACCGCCGGCAAATAAAGTGTAAGTTACGGCTACGGCCATCATCCAGGAAAAAATATTGGTCACAAAAGCGCCAACATAAACTTCCGCCTTTTCGTGTTTTAAGTGGTTAGTCTTAAGGCCTTTGTCTGAAATGTAACTTTGCACAAAAAACTGCCCCCAGGCCGTAACCGTGGTGCCTAAAACAGCTATGATGGTAAACCAATAGTGGGGATTGTAAATAAAATCCCGCTGCGGCAAAATTAAACTTTGTTTTAAGGCTTGCGTCCAGTTGGGGTGGGAGAGGAACGCGGAAAAAATATAAGTGGCGTAAAACACAATGGTGACCAAAAAAATCCTTTGCAAATTTTTGTAATTGGCAAAAATCACCAGGCAGACCAAAATCACGCAAGCCAAAACTAAAACCGGCTGCCAGGGTAAATTAAAAAGTTGGATAGCAGACTTAAGGCCGGTAATGTTTTGCAAAACCACGCCCTGGTTAACAAAAAAATAAAAAAAGAAAAGGATGACTGCCACTTTGGCGCCATAGTGCTCGCGGATTAAATCGCCCAAACCCTGGCCGGTAACAATAGCTATACGCGCGCCCACTTCCTGTGTTACTGCCAGCAAAATGGTGGTGAGAATAATAAAATACTGCGAGCTCATGCCATAGAGCGAAGCAGCGACAGTATATGTGGCAACACCACCGGCGTCGTTGTCAGCCACGGCAGTAATCAGCCCTGGTCCTAAGACAGCCAAAAAGAGTATTAACTGCCTGCGAAAGTTTTTCCAGTCAAAGTTCATTCAAACTCCTTTCTACGGAGTACGGAAATTTACGGATTTACAGAATTGATTTTCCGTATTTCCGTATTAAATCCGTACTCCGTAGAGTTAGGCTCTTGGCGCCAAGACGCGCATTACGTCGTCTATGGTCACAACTCCCACCAACTTTTTTTCCCTGTCCACCACCGCAGCTGTATACAAATTATATTTGGTCATGAGTTTAATAATTTTAGGTACGTGGTCGTGGGGCCTTAAAGTCGAGTGGGAAGCAAATTCTTTGGCCAAATGGAAAATTTTTTCTTCGGGTTTGGCCAACAATAAACGGCGCAAAGAAACCGCGCCCAAAAATTTTCCGTGTCCGTCAGTCACGTAGGCGTGGACAATTGAGCGCATGCTTTTGGAAACCTTGCGCAGTTCCTCAATCGCCTGCCCCACCGTCCACTCCGGTCTGGCAGCAAAATAATCCAAAGTCATAAGACCGCCGGCGGTATTGTCGCTGTAAGAAATTAATTGCTGGACGCTTTCCGCGCGGCTTTGACTGACCTTGGCAAGAAACTCGCGCGTTTCCGCGCCTGACAAAGTTTTCACCAAATCCACAAATTCGTCACTGGACATTTGCGACAAAATTTTACCCGCGCGCTCCGGCCCTAAATGTTTGACTAATATAGTCTGAAGCTCTGGATCAATTTCTTCCAAGACTCGCGCGGCTTTGTCGGAATCTAAGGAGGCCAACAAACTTGATCCGTGACGGATGTCTAAATCTTCGACCACATTGGCAAGGTCCGCGGGGTGAAGTTCTTTTAATTTTTCCACCGCGGTATCGAGCTGAAGTGGCGAACTGCCGCCCACCAGTTTTGCCTGCCGCCAGTCTATAAATTTAACAGAAAAAGGCCAGGCTAAAAACGAATCCGCCAGCCCTAAACGGCGCAGCAGGCCTTTAACGCTTGGGTCAATACCCAAAACCCGCATTTTGTTTTCAAGTGTGCCAATCCTCAAATCATTCACCCGAACCACACGAGTACCGGCAATATCTACAATTTGCTTATCCATGACGTCTTTTTTTAAATAAAGATATTTGCCTTCCGGCAACTTATCCACCGCGATGTTGTTAAAAAGATTTTTTAAAGATATTTCCCGGCTGTTAAAATTTTCCACAAATTCATAAGGCACAAATTT
>JAHFJK010000010.1 GCA_023245915.1 Candidatus Doudnabacteria bacterium
GGTCTGCGCCCGCCATTATCGAAAATTTTAAACAACCGGAATTTTTGGCACCGCTTGCGTTGGAGCTACTTCCCAAACAATTTGTCCAGCCCCGCCTCATTTCCGCAATAATATAAGTGGGTGGTCAAATTTATGCAATAGCCCGGGTTTTTGTGGACAAAGGAGTACTTGGGCAAAAACCAATAAAGAAAAGCAATGGCTAATATTACGATAATATAAAAAATGATTTTTAGATGTTTGAACATGCTTGTGTTTGTTTTAATTCACAATGTCACCCTTCGCATAAAGCTACGGGTGACACACTTCGCTAAACCTTGCAAGTGGTCAAAGTCTGATGTCAAAGTCTGACGTTACCTTTGCAATAGGTGGCCAAAGGCCAGACGAAGCTTTAGCGAAGTGTGGCTGACCTTATTTTACCAAGTGGGAACTTTAGTAAGAACAAAATTACAACCTTTTACCATTTAAATCCGATACCAAATCTTTTACTTTTGATTGTGCATTCAATAACTTAACTGCAAGAAAAGACCTTTGTTCCTTAGCTTTTAGATTGTTTGCATCAAGTTCCCTTTGACTGCTGTCTATTTTTGCAACAAAGCTTTGAACTATCAAACTGACTTGATTTAATTTAATTTTGTTTGTAGAGTCATCGTCTTTTAATGGGTCAAAGTTTTTAGGTACATTTGTGTTGTCTAAATATATTTCCAACTCTAAAAGTTTTATTTTAAAAGCATTATATTCAGCGAGAGTTTCTTTAACTATTGTTTGGTGTTGTGTGTACTTGTTTACGGGGTTTAACTCCATTGATTCAATTTCTTCAACAATTGAAGTAACCTCGTCGAGTGAATTCAGTATATTTGACCTAAATTGTTTGTCTTCGAATAGCGATAATTTTTCAACAGTTAAAGTCTGCAGTCTTTGCAAAATAGGTTTCGCTGTTGCGATAGTTTGCAAAGCAAAATAATTGTATTTTACTGGGTCATCAGATAGTTTAGACAAGACCAGATTTAATCTTTCAAGAGCAATAATTATTTTTTCAATGAAGTCTTTTTTAAGGGAATTATTTTCATTCCTCTGCTCATTTTCGTGCAATTTATAGGAACCATAAAAACTAAAAAATCCAGAAATTATTGCAACGACGGCCGGATAAATTAAATAAAACAAAATGGTATTGTTCATATTAGTATTTAATAAAAGTTAATTATTCCGACAATTTTGTTTTCAGATTGGTAAAAATTTTATCCGGTTTTTGTTCTATTTCGTGTTCCCAGATTTTGATAACTTTCCAGCCGTTTTTTCTTAATTGTCTTGAAACTTTTAAGTCTCTTTTTTTGTTTGCGAAAATTTTCTTAAGCCAGAAATTCCTGTTGGTTTTTGGGATGATAAAATATTTACAGTTGTGGCCGTGCCAGAAACAGCCGTGGATAAAAACAGCAATTTTCTTTTTCGGAAAAGCAATATCGGGTTTTCCGGTAACCGGATAATGTATCTTAAAGCGGTAGCCTTTTGAGGCAAGCCATTTTCTAACTGTAAGCTCCGGCTGCGTATTGGCGGAGCGGATGCGGGACATATTCCGGCTTCTCTGCTTTTTTGTCAGTCTGTCCATAAGTCTTGAGGGTTTTTATAACCTGTTTTGCTACGGCTTCAATAACAGGCACTACAACAGAATTGCCAAACTGCCTGTAAGCCTGCGTGTCCGAAACAAAAATTTTATAACTGTCGGGAAAACCCATGAGCCGCGCGCACTCCCTCGGTGTGAGCCTTCTTGGATTTTTGCCTTTCTGTTTGATTAAAATTTCGGAACCGTCCTTGTGGTATCTTGCGCTCAATGTTCTTGTGGTTGTGTCCTTTTCAGGGTCAACAAGGCCAAAACCAAAACCATTGCCGTTCATCCTATGCTTTTCGGCATAGGCCTGCAAATATCTCCATAGATTATCCGTAAGGGTATATTTTTTATCAACATTTTTTTCCAGAATACAGGCAATTTTCGGGATATTGTTTTTATCGGGTTCGGGAAATTTGAATTTAATATCGGGAAAAATATCTTTTCTGAAGCCGACAATAAAAGTTCTTTCCCTGTGCTGGGGCACAAAATACCTTGCGTCAATGACTGTATGGAAAACCTGATAATCCAGTTTTTCCAGCGTGTCAATTATTATTTTAAATGTATTGCCCTTATCGTGGTTCTTTAGATTTTTAACATTTTCCAGCATAAAAGCTTTGGGGTTTTTGTCTTTCAGTATTCTGGCAATTTCAAAAAACAGATTTCCCTGTTTTTCATCCTCAAAACCGTGTTTTTTCCCCAAGCTGTTTTTTTTGGAAACTCCGGCAATTGAAAAAGGTTGACAGGGAAAGCCGGCAAGCAAGACATCAAAATCCGGTATGCTCTCGGATTTTATTTTTCTGATGTCGCCGTGCGGCATATCCCCGAAATTCTGCTGATAAGTTGTTTGGGCGTGTTTGTCCCATTCTGAAGTAAAAACACAAACACCCCCGGCTTTCTGAAAGCCGAGCCGTGTTCCGCCTATTCCTGCAAACAGGTCAATAAAAGTAAACATACTTTTAAGAATTATTATTTAACTTTGTTATGCTTCCACCTTTTCATTGCCGGGTCAAGATGGTCTCTGAAAAATTCGCTGAAATTCAAAACATTTCTACTGTCTTTGTAATTTTCCTTTTTTATTCTTTGTGGTACCACAAGATAAATTCTGTGGTCAAGCATTTCCTTTAACTGGCTGTCCGAAACATTGTCGTCAATGGTTGCCAGAAAAAATCCCAAACCCCTTGTTCCTTCCGTTACAATCTGCCGCCACCTTTCTCTCAAAGTTCTTTTTGCGGTAAAGATTATGCAGTCCATCGGATTTTCTTTGTAATGTTTTACTGACGGCATCAGAAAATCCGGTTTGCCGTTTATTATTTGCTGGTAATCAAAAGGATAATTCAACGATTTAAAAAGGCTGTTATGGAAATTTTCAAATGATTTTCCCGCCCTGCTTTTTCTGGACTGGGCCAGTGAAAGAAAAAATTTGTCCAGAATCCGGAAATATCCTCCCAGCACTTTTCCTGTTTCATTAAGGCCTTCAAGCTCGCCAGTTTCTTTAAGGTGCTCTGTAAAAGCCTTAAAGACAGCTTTACCGAATTCTTCTTCATACTTCAAATAAATTTTGTAACCTTCCAGTTCTGTTTCATCCAAAAGCTTGTCAAAATTTGATTTAATTTTTTCAGTTTCGTATTTATATTTTTTTGTAATAATATCCCTGGCTTCATTGGCTATCTCATCCTGACTTTTTATAGCCAGCCCCTTGTCTTTTGCAAAAACCATTAAGTTGTCAATTTTCATATTGTCTTTGTCCATATATTTTTTAGTTTTCATCACCTCAATAATAGTATACTATCGTTCACCTATTGTCAAAGTGGATAACTGTTTGTGCCAAGTGTTTGAATATCGCCAATATTATAGCATATTTTTCAAATTTAGGTTGAAGCGGCGGAATTTTGACAGTCTTTTCATTAGGGCATAAACTTAAATTACCTAAGTGTTATTTTAATCCCTCGCCGGATTATTATTCACGAAACTTTTTCTACATAGTTTTGTTTTTTCCATTTTATCACCCACCTTTCTTTTTAGGCTGAAAACAGCCGGAAAGAAAGCAAGTGCCGCAGTTCAGCCAGGCGCTGGTCAACAGAATCACCGCCTACTTTAGAATTAAATATCAAATTGACCTCTCTCACGATGAAGCAGAGGCGTATTTGAATTCGCTTGCTGACCTGTATCTGGCCATAAGTCCAAAGGCCGCCGATTCGCGCGGCCTAAAGACGCACGAACGGCGGCCCTTAGTATGACTTGATTAATATAACACTTAAGGCGAAAGTGTTTGTAAAATTGGCTTGTTTAAGCAACTGGGCTATAATCAAACAAATTAAGTTTCGTAATTTTATGAAAACTATAACCTACTGTCGCAAATCTTCCGAAGCCCAAGACCGGCAAGTGGCTTCCATTGATTCGCAAAAAGACAATCTGCTGGCACTGGCCAAGCATAGCAGTTTAGTTATATCCAAAATCTTTACAGAGAGTATGTCTGCTAAACAGCCCGGCCGTCCTGAATTTGAAAAGATGATTAAGCTCATTGAAGCTAATCCCGGCTCTGTTATTTTGGTGTGGAAACTTGACCGCCTTGCTCGTAACCCGGTTGACGAGGGCAAGATTAAATGGCTCCTCCAAAACAAAACTATTGCTAAAATAATTACCCCTGAAAGAATTTACCACCCAGAGGATAATGCCCTGATAGCTTCCGTAGAGTTTGGTATGGCTAACCAATACATCCGAGATTTATCAACCAATGTTAAACGCGGCAACAAAACCAAACTGGAAAAAGGCGAACTGCCAGGTCCAGCTCCCATTGGCTACCTTGATAACAAGCTGACCAAGCACAAAGAAATTGACCAAGCCAAAGCGCCCCTCATAAAGGAATGTTTTGAGCTTTACGCAACCGGCGGCTACTGCATGAGAGAAATTAATAACCTGATGTTTCAAAAAGGTTTTAAGACCAAAGGCGGACTTAAAACCAGTAAAGCTCAACTCCACCATATTTTAACCAACCCTTTTTACTATGGCGTTATCAGACGCCAAGAGCAACTCTACCCAGGAATTCATCAGCCCATAATTTCCAAAACTCTTTTTGATATAGTCCAAGATGTCCTCTCCGGCAAGCATCGCTCTAAGAAACAAAAACATTTCTTTCCTGTAAGGGGCTTTATGTTTTGTTATTCCTGTGGCTGCCTGTTAACCGCTTCCTCCAAAAAAGGCCACGCTTATTATTACTGCACCAACGGCAAAGGCAATTGTGAGCAGCATAAAAAATATTTGAGAGATAAAAAGATTGATGAGCTTGTTGCTAAAGTTTTAAACGAAATTAAATTTGACGAGGAAGCCGTGGAGATTGCCTACCTGGCGGCCAAAGAAAAAACTATCAGGGAAGCCGGTAGCTCGCATACCCAGCAGGACGAGCTGACTAAAAAGCTTAAAACCACCCAGGAGCAACTGGCAAACCTTGTTAAGGTGATTTCCTCTGACCCCAGTATGGCAAATGCTCTCAAGTCCCAAATTTTAACACTAGAGGCGGAAACAAAATCTATTCAGGAACAGATTGCTAACCCCAAACAGCAAACCCTTGATGAAGCCTTAATGACTTTGGAACTAACAAAAAAGACCTTTTTACAGGCCTGTTCTGCTAGTTTTGATTACTTAAAGGGTGATGATAACAAAAAATTTGAACTGCTGAAAATTTTACTTTGGAACCTGAAACTGGAAAATCAGAATGTTCAATCCTATCAATTCAAACAGCCATTTTCTATTCTCGCAAAAAGTCCAAAAAAACTTGAAATGAGAGAGTGGCTGCCCGGGTAGGATTCGGACCTACGGTGAGCGGTTCAGAGCCGCTTGCCTTACCACTTGGCTACCGGGCAAAAGAAATTGATGCGGGCGTGTCTTGATATGAGCGGTTTCCGCCTTCACTGAAGTTTCGGCGGACAGACAGAGCCGCTTGCCTTACCACTTGGCTACACCCCAATAATATTGATATTTTACCATCAATAAAACATTTTTTCAATATTAGTGGTATAATAATTTAGTGAAGAAGCTCTGGAAAATTTACAAATATTTTGCGGTTATAGTTGTAACAATTCTGCTCGTGGATTTGGCCGTGATCTTAACTTTTGCTTTTTATCGGCCGGAAGTCAAACAGGCCGATGCGATTGTTATTTTGGGCGCGGCAATAAATACCCCGGCGCTTTATAACAGGAGTCTGGAAGGATTGAAGTTTTACGAGCAGGGCAAAGCGCCGGTTATGGTTTTAAGCGGCGGAAGGATTAACGACAAGTTTATTTCCGAAGCCACTTCCATGCAAAGATCCATCCAGAAAAACACTGCTAAACCATTAAACATAATTCTGGAAGAAGATTCCCATTCCACTTACGAAAATTTAAAAAACACCCGGGAAAAAATCGGAAAGGGAAAATCAATTATACTCATCAGCGACGAATTTCATTTAGCGCGCTCCGCGCTTTTGGCAAAAAGAATGGATTTTGGACCGGTTTACTGGAGCTCGCCAAACCCGGCGTATTATAAAAAAAGTGAGTTGGTTTACTATTTTATGAGAGAAGTTATGGCAATGTTGGCTTACGTGCCCAAATTCATATTCGGCTAATGTGGCTTTTTCAAAAGTTATTCGTATATATTATTATCAGCAACGAAACCTTGGAACATGGAGTTTGAAGAACCATCAGACGAGAGTTTGGTTTTAAAATGCCAAAGCGGCAATGGGCAATTTTTCGGGCAGCTTTATGAGCGGTACTTTAAGAAAATTTATAGCTTTATTTATTCGCGCACATACCAAAAACAAATTACACAAGACTTAACCAGCCAGGTGTTTTATAAAGCTCTGGAAAACCTTTATAGTTTTAATCACAGTAAAGGCAGATTTTCCACCTGGGTTTTTCAAATCGCCAGGAATTGTTTAATAGATTTTTATCGCACCCGTCACCAGGCTGAAGATATAGAAAGTGTCTGGGATTTAGCTTCTACTGCCAGCGTTGAAAGAGACGCCGACGTTGCTTTGGCCTTTGAAAAGCTAGGAAAATATTTGCAGACGCTGGAAAAAATACCCAGAGAGATCCTGCTTATGCGATTATGGGATGGGCTATCATATAAGGAAATCGCCCAGATTTTAAAGCTCGGGGAGTCTAATTGTAAGATGACTTTTAGCCGCACCCTGGCAAAGTTACAAAAAGAGCTCCCTTTAGCAGCATTATTAATAGCATTGGTTAAAATAATTTTATGATTTCTGAAAATCAAATTAAGGAAATTTTAAATGACCTGTTCAGTCTGCAGCCGGATTTACAAAATCGGGAGGCCGAAATAAGGCAAATTATTAGCCAATTAGTCGAATTAAAGCCCGAAGCCGCGCTTGATCCTAATTTTAAAGAACAGTTAAGGTCCAGGCTTTTAAGTCAGGAGGCCGCGCGAGGTTTTGCGCCAAAGCCGAATATTTTTAAATCATTAATAAGTAATCTTAATTTTATGAAAGAAATAAGTTCCAAAGCGCTTGCTGGCGCTTTAGTTGTGGTTGTGCTTTTGCTGGCCGGCAGTTTTTATGCCGGCAAAAAGCAGGCAGGGACAGCAAACCCTTCCAATGGCCAGAATTTAAGTAACACAAACGGTGGTGGCAATCCTATAGCCCTGGCGCCGATTGGCAGCGACAGCCAGGTTAAGGCTATTAGCCAGATAAAAAAGTTTGCTTCCGACCAGGAGTTTAAAGCTTATCTGACAGCTGGTGCGTCTGCCACATACGGTTACGGCAACGGTTCTTCCAGGAGTATGTCGGCTTTGCCAAAATCGACAAACGAAATTGCCCCAATGCCCAATGACTCTTTATATAATCCGCTGCCGGAAAATCAAACGGCAGCTGACCGGTCATCCCAGACTAATGTGCAGGTTAAAGGTATAGATGAACCTGACATTGTCAAAACCGACGGTAATAATCTTTATGTATCGACCCAGCAGCTTTATTACGGATTTGGAGATTTTGGTTTGCCCATAGATACTCCTGTTAAACCAGACGCAGGCACAGATGCCGGCATTGCCATGCCTTACCGTCAGCCCGAGCAATCTACCAAAATTATTTCCGCTCTGCCTCCTAAAGCTTTAAAAAAATTGGGCAAGATAGACAGACAGGGTGAGATGCTGCTTTCCGGCGACACATTAATTATTTTTAATTATGACGCGGTTTACGGCTTTGACATTAAAGACAAAGCTAACCCCAAAGAGTCGTGGAAAATAAAATATGAAAATAACAGTTACTTAAACACTTCACGGCTTATGGATGGTAAACTGTATTTGGTGACCTCGAGCTATCCAAATTATGACTCTCCTTGCCCCATAGTTCCGCTTTCAACCAACAACACCAAAATTTCCATGCCCTGTGACCATATTTACCATCCGGTTGTGACCATTACCGACATGACAGTTTACAGCGCGTTTAAAATTAACCCCCAAAACGGGCAAGTGGAGAACCAGCTGTCTTTTGTCGGCTCTTCCGGGCAGGCAATTGTCTATATGTCAAAAAACGCCTTGTATCTTTCCTACAGTTATTTGGAAGACCAGGTAAAAATTTTAAATGACTTTTTAAAAACCGATGGCAAAGGTTTATTTCCAGATTCAGTCGCGCAAAAACTGGACAAACTTAACTCGTACGATATATCATCAAGCGCAAAAATGGTGGAGCTTGAGCAAATTATGCAAAGACATTTAAATTCTTTAGACCCGGACGGACGGGTAAAATTTGAGAATGACGTACAAAATAAAATGGCCAGTTACATTAAAGTCCATAAGCGGGATTTGCAGTTTACCGGTATTGCCAAAATTGCGCTGGACAAATTTGAAGTCAGCGCTACCGGTGATGTTCCCGGCACGCCCTTAAACCAGTTTTCCCTGGATGAATACCAGGGCAACCTGCGTATAGCCACCAATATTATGGGCAATGGTTTGTGGTTTTATTGGGGTGGAGGCAGCAGCAACGAGTCTGCCAACGATGTTTACGTTTTAGACAGCAGTTTAAAGCAGATTGGAAAAGTTTTAGACTTAGGTAAAGGCGAAAGAATTTATTCCGCCCGCTTTATTGAGGACAAAGGTTATTTGGTCACCTTTAAGCAAACCGATCCCTTTTACGTTTTGGATTTGTCTAATGCCAAAAACCCGCGCGCCGTGGGTGAGCTAAAAATCCCGGGTTTTTCTTCTTACTTGCATCCTTTGGCCAAAAACCGGATTTTGGGGGTTGGCCAGGAAGACGGCAGGGTCAAATTGTCTTTGTTTGATGTCAGTGACCCAGCAAACCCCAAAGAAATAGACAAATACCAGCTTAACGAATATTGGACAGAAGTCAGCAACAACCATCATGCTTTTTTGCAGGATGAAAAACACCAGGTCTTCTTTCTGCCCGGCGGTAATGGCGGATATATTTTCAGTTACAGCGGCGATAAATTTGAATTGAAAAAAGCTGTTACTCAAGTCCAGTCCCAGCGCGCGGTGTATATTAACGATTTTATGTACATAGTAGGCAGTGACAAAATTGTGGTAGTGGATGAAAAAAATTGGGAGAGGGTGGGGGAGTTGGGGTTGTAAAAAAAATCCCAAACTGACTATAGAGGATCAATTTGGGTTTAGAAATGAAGAAAGGGCATTTGCGCGGAAGGGATTGCGCAAATGCCTTGTTGGAGCATTACGGTTTTTTGCGGCGGGTTGCGACCCTGCGGCTCCGGCTGGCGTTATTGTGAGCCCGGCTTCGCGTCGTCGACTTGCGAGGTCTTCCGCCAAGCATGCCGTTCAGTCGCGACGACCGCGCTTTTCGCTTGGATCGTGCCGTCCCGCGGCAAGCCGGACAGAAAGAGACCAAGTCAATTCTGTGGATCTGACATTTCGCCATCTTTTTTTCCTCCTTCAGGAAAAGTTGATATATTATAGGCTTTTTCCAAGCTTTTAGCAAGGGTCTTGACTGTTTTGACTGTTTTTATAAATTTTGATAAAGTATTGATAATCAAATATCCAAAGACAGTTGGTGGCCAATAGGCCTTAATTTTCATCGCTTGATGAATGCCCACCGAGGAAATAAATTAGCGATAAGCGAATAGTGCTTAGCGATTAGTTTTGGACTCGGTAAAAACCGAGTTTTTGTTTTTTAAATGTCATTCTGAATCCCGTAACAAGTACGGGACAGGCTTGGTTCAGAATCTAAAAATTTAAAATGGATGCTGAAATAAATTCAGCATGACATGAGAGCAAGGATATTTAGCAAAGGTCGAAGAAAAGCTTAAAAGTTTATCAAGTTTGTGATCTTCGTCAGGTATAAACACTTGAAGAACTTTATAACTTTATAAACTTTATGAACTGATTTAATGGCTAAACCCAAATTACAAAAGGAAAAAGACTTAAGCGAACTGACCGATAAGATTAAATCTGCTAAATCGGTCGTGTTAAGCGAGTACCGGGGCACCAGCGTGAAAGATTTGGACAAGTTCCGCAAAACTCTGAAAAAAGAAGGCGTGAGCTCCAAAGTTTACAAAATCACGCTCATAAAAAAAGCCTTGACTGCTGCAGGAATCGCATCGGAAACCATTGACTACAAAACCCCGGTAATTTTTTCTTCATCCAGCGATGATGAAACCACGCCGGCGAGGTTAATAAAAACTCTTTCCAAAGACATTAAAACCATTGCGGTTTTGGAAGGGATTTTGGATGGCAAACTGGTGAATAAACAAATGGTTCTATCCCTGGCCGATCTGCCTTCAAAAGACCAGTTAAGAGCGCAGGTTGTGGGCACTATAAACGCGCCAATTTCCGGATTGGTCAACGTGCTTGCCGGTAACATAAGAGCTTTGCTTAATGTGTTGAACGCAAAGGCAGCTAAATCGTAATTTTCAATTTTTAATTTAAAATTTCCAATGAATTTTCATTTTGAAAATTTTAAAAATAGAAATTTAATGAAAATTGAAAAGTGTGAATTGAAAATTAATTGAAAGGATAAACATGTCAGATAAATATAACAGCATTGTTGAGAGCATCGAAAAACTTTCGGTTTTAGAGCTTTCAGAATTAGTCAAAGTTTTAGAGGAAAAGTTTGGCGTTTCCGCCGCTGCTCCCATGCTGATGGGAGCAATGCCCGCGGCCGGTGGAGCAGCCGCCGCTGCAGTCGAGGAAAAGACCGAATTTACGGTGGAATTAACCGAAGCCGGGCCAAACAAAATTAACGTAATTAAAGTTGTGCGCGAAGTTACCGGCCTTGGTTTGAAAGAAGCCAAAGACATTGTCGACGCCGCTCCAAAGACTGTAAAAGAAAACGTGGCAAAAGCCGAGGCCGAGGAATTGAAAAAGAAGATGGAAGATGCGGGAGCGAAAGTGACGCTTAAATAATTAAGCTATATTATTTAAGCGTCATCCTGAGGCCGCGAAGCAGCCGAAGGATCTCTACCAAGAAGATCGCGATATTATTTTAATGTCATCCCGAGGAGTGCATCCGACGAGGGATCTCTTATACTGAAAATTATCAAAATTAAAGATCCCTCTCCCGACGCGACGTTGCGGGGTCGGCATGACACAAAAAAACCGCTGCTTTCCAAGGGGCGGTTTTTGAATTAAACTAGTTGCATGCCAAATTTTTGGAAAAAATTAAATCAGCCTTTTTTTTGTCTCGCGCCCATGGCGGATGTGACGGATTTTGCGTTTAGGGAAATGTTTGCCCGATATAGTAAACCCCTCCCTGCCTCCCCTTTTGAAAAAGGGGAGGGGACTGACACCCCCTCTTTGCAAAAGAGGGGGCAGGGGGAGTTTGTAATGTACACAGAATTTGTTAATGTTGACGGATTAATTCATCCGGAAGGCTACAAAAGATTATCGCTAGATTTAAAGTTCTCCGAAATCCAGCGGCCGATTGTGGCGCAAATTTGGGGCAGGGATCCGCAAAAGTTTTATGAGGCCGCGGGCATTGTCGCAAAATTGGGTTTTGATGGCATAGACATTAATTTTGGCTGTCCGCAGGACAAAGAAATTGGGCAGGGGACTTGCGCGGCCTTAATAAGGGAGCCTAAGTTAGCCGCGGAAATCATCGCCGCCACCAAGGAAGGCTCTCGAAAAAATAACCCCTCCCAACCTCCCCTTTTGCAAAGGGGAGGGGCATTAAAAACCCCCTCTTTTCAAAAGAGGGGGCAGGGGGAGTTATTGCCTGTTTCTGTAAAAACGCGATTAGGCTACAACCAAATTGAAACCCAAGAATGGATTGGGTTTTTATTAGGATGCGATGTGGCTGCAATCGCGATTCACGCCCGCACAAAGCAGGAAAAGTCTAAGGTGCCGGCGCATTGGGAAGAGGTCAGGAAGGCGGTGGGGATAAGAGACACGCAACATGTAACACGCAACATGAAGCAGAAAACGCTAATCATAGGCAATGGCGATGTTAAATCTACAAATGAAGGTTTAGCGCGCATAAGCGAAACAGGCTGCGATGGGGTTATGATCGGCAGGGGAGCTTTTGGCTATCCTTGGAAATTTCGCTCTGATAATTATCAGCCAACAATAAAAGAGCGCCTGTCGGTTATGCTCGAACACGCGCGTTTATTTGAGAAGGAATTTTCTGGCGTTAAATCTTTCGCCATTATGCGCAAGCATTTTAAAGCCTACGCTTCGGGTTTCCCAGGATCAGCGGAGTTGAGGGAGAAGTTGATGGGGACAAATAGCGCTGGGGAGGTTGAGGAAATCCTTGGGCAATTTAATAAATCGAATCAACGAATGAACGAATCTGCGAATGTCAGCGAATATCACGAATAGACTTTATTCGTAAAACCCGGTGAGGTTGCGCGGAACGAGCCCAAAATTTTTTTAAGTAGTCATGTCATGCTGAATTTATTTCAGCATCCATTCCTTGGATTAGGTAATGAGTCCCGGATAGAGATCTTTCCATTCCGGGTTTGTCTCGGTTATTAAATTAATTTTCCATGGCCGCTGCCAGTTTTTTAGTTGTTTTTCTCTTGCTATGGCAGATTCAACGTTTGATGTTTCTTCAAAATGTACAAGTAAATGCACGTGATACTTTTTAGTAAAACCATCTACCAGGTTATTCTTGTGTTGCCACACTCGTTTTATCAGGTCATTTGTGACGCCAATATATAAAATCCCATTTCTCTTGCTTGCGAGTATGTAGACGAAATAGGATTTCATTAAGCTAATATTATAGATTCTGAAACAAGTTCAGAATGACATAGATTACATTACTACAAACTTATCTTAAGCAACGACCCGTCATTTAGCACATAAATCACCTTCCCCTTTCCATCCACGGCAAAATCTTTGAGCTTAGTAAATTTGTCAGACTTTAAAGTTTTAACCAGCCCGCCTTTTTTATCCAGAATTAAAATTCGGTTATTGCCGGCGTCAAGAATGTAAATATAAGTGAAATCTTTTTGGGTGTAAATTTTGCCGCTGCCGGAAAGGCCCTGGGAAAGCCTTGGCAAAGTAAAATCCATTAAACGGCCGCTTTGAAATTTGTTGACTCCATTGGAAGTTAAGACGTAAATACCGCCGTCAACCGCAATATCAACGGCCTGACTGATAACCGCGTCTCGCGCTGCCACCACCGGCAAGCCTAAGCCTTTTTCTGCGGCCGCAAAGCTGACTATTGTGCCAGATTTTTTATCAACCATATAGACCCGGCTTTTATCCCCGTACCAGGCCATGCCGCCAAAGTCCTTTTTTTGCGGCAGATTTTTGGCAAAACCTTCGGAAACCGTCCCGGCCGCAAAATCCCAGATATATAATTTATTGCCGTCGTAAACCGCGGCGCTGTTGCCTTTGGCGTAAACGCTGGACACAAATTGTAGCGGCAGTTTCAAAGCCCCATCTTCTATTTTGCCGTTTTGCCTGTTATAGCTGACAACCGCGCTGCCGGATTGAATGCTTAAGGACAAGGGTAGTTTGATAAGATTTTCGCCGTCGCCTAAGTTACCCAAATTTTCCACTCGCGAGTCAACGGTTTTTTCTATTTGGGAAATGGTTTGATTGAGCTCTTTGACCACTTTGTCGTAAAGCTTTTTGTTGCCGCTATCCACCGCGCTTGCTGCCGGCAGCCGGTTTTTTGCCTGTTGTAAAAGTTCGGCGGCGCGCGCGTCGTTTTTATACAATAGAGAACTTTGCGCGTCGGTCAGCAGGCTTTGGGTAGAATTTAGGCTGGAGGTGATTTGGGCCCGGGCGCTGGCCCGGTTTTTTACATAAATCGCCGCGCTGAGGCTGAAGACTAAAGCTATGGCCAAGACCAGCACTGAAATTAAAAAGAGCTTTTTTACCGGATTCATTTGTTTTAAATTTGCCGGGTTAAGCACAGCTTTCGCCGTTGCCGCGATGTTTTTTGCGTTTTGCCACCAACCGCGGCCGCTATGAAGTAAGACCCTGGCTTTGCCGCCCAATCCGGAAAAGCTTTGCCAGGAAATTTTAGGCAACCCAATTTTGGGGACGCGCCGGTTGCTGTTAATCCCGAACATAGTTTTTACGTAATTCAAACCCCTGGGGAAAAAACCTTCAGAAGAAGCGGGCGCTTCTTCCAAGTAATTTTCCAAATCCACTTCGGCGCCCTGGATGGCCGATGCCGGCGACTGCAGGTTTAACAACACGCCAAAAGAGATTTGCGGCTCCGCGCTTTCTCTTAGCAACTGGACAACGGTTTTAGCGGCCACGGGAAAATCCACACTGCCGCAAATTTGCGCCAACCTGTCCATAGACATGTAGTTAAATAACTGCACAGTGGAAAGAATCAGCAAATCGCCCAGGCGGATTTTACCCGTGGCGTAATTTCCAAAGGTTTTAAGCGGATGGCTTTTATTGGAAGAGCAGGAAATGTCCGTATACTCCCGGCTGCGCAATAAAAAGGCGGAAACTTTGCCGCAGGTGGCCAGGCTAAAAAAATGATTTTTTTTCAGGCCTAAAATGCAATTAAGCTTGTCTATCCATTGGGTTTGACCCATGGAAGCCAACTTGCCCAACTCTTCGTTTATCGCGGCTATGGCGTTTTCAAAAGTTCCGTCACTGCTTTCGCGTCTAAAACTGCGCTTTAAAGTCGAGGCAATAGCCAGGCAAATTCTTTCGCAGTCTTCTTTGGCTGAGGGATTAAGCAAAGGCAGCTCGGCGATCACATACAGCTCTTCGTTCCCCGCCGGTGCCTTCTCCGCCATTACAAATATGTAGGTATTGGAGGCTTTGGTATTGCCTAAAGCTATTTTGGCTATTTGGGATTCGGGTTCGTCCATGAGTTTAAAATTCAAGTCAAGAATTCAAGATCCAAGAGTTTTTTATTTCCCGATTATTATGGGACTGTTGCTGAATGTGCTTTTCAGACGAAATCCTGGAATTGCAGTCAAAATGACATTCGGCAACAGTCCCATTATACAACATTTTTCCATAAAATACCAAATGTATGCTATACTTTTTACATGCTGGAAGATATTATCGACTCTAAAATTGATTCCTCGATTTTAAGCTTTTTTTTAACGGCTCCAGAAAGAAGCTTTTCTGTCACCGAGCTTTCAAAAAGGCTCGGCATGCCTTATCTAAAAACCGCCCACAGTGTGAATAAACTTGCGAGTTTTGGCGCTTTGCGGCTGTTTTCCAAGAAGGCCAAAAAGTATTATCTCATAAATTCCAAATACAAACTGCTGCCCGAAATGAAAAGTTTTTGGCTAAAGTCAGGTCCAAAATATCAAGATGAACTTTTTACCGCGATTAAGCATTTGGGCGACATTAAGGCAGCCTTTTTAAGCGGCATTTTTTGCGGACACACAAGCTTGCCGGTTGATATTTTGCTGGTAGGCAGGGTGAATTTAAATAAACTTTCCGACTTTTTAAAAGCCGCGCAAAAAATGATGGGCCAGGAAATAAATTACAGCGTTATGTCAGTTAAAGAATTCGAACAACGCCGGGACACTTTTGACCGTTTTATTAAGGATATTTTTGACTACCGGCATTTAACCGTGGTGGATGAGTTGGTAAGGAAGAGAAAGTAGTGTTTGAAGCAAATTTGTTTCCCTCTCCCTGCCTACCGCAGGCAGGCAATTCATGGAGAGGGATTAAGGGAGAGGTTAAACTTAGACAAGCCAAAAGGGCTTGTTTTTTTATGCTTTTTGGCATAGTGAGTTTAGTTTTGATTGAAAATTTCAAAAAGGAGGGCCAAAAAATGGCCCTGAGAAAACTTCGAATGATCTGTGCAGGCGGCAACAAAACCCTAGCAGAATGGGAGACTGAAACGGTCAGCCAGCAACGGCTTGCCGAAATCGAGAGGGAATTCAAGGAGAAGCTGGCTCAAGGCTGGTTCGCGGCCGACATCTCCGACAAGCGCGATGTATTGATTTGCGAATTCGATCCGAACGCGGAAATCCTGTTGATTCCAAGAGTTGTGGGGGGCTAAAATGCCCACCGCATTGTCCGAATATGAACGTGCCAAGGACAAGGCACGCCAACTCCTACATTCCATCCTGCCCGAAACGTCGTGGTCGGAGTTCGAGGCTAAAGGCTTCATCCAGATTGCGGGCAGGCGGGGCAATTACGTGATCTCCCCCTACTCTCAAACGGAAATTTGGGATGTTTCCGGGGGGCGCTCTGCTGATTTTTAGCGGGCGCCTTTCATCTATCCTAACCCAGTTCAATGTAATCGCTCACTGTCAATCTTTTACTTGCTTAAATAAGATTGCTTCGCGATAATGCTTATTTTTGCGCTCGCAATGACAAAGGCAGTGGGCATTTATAGTTCAAAAATTTTACATAATCAAAAATATTCTATATACTATAGCCAATGTTCCTTTCCGACATCCAAAAACTATATCTCGAGTTTTTAAAAAACTTTCCTCCGTCGGTTCAGCCTGTTATTTCTATTGGCTTGGCGGTCTTAATAATTTATTCCATTATTAAAGTTATCCAAAAAGATTGGATTTTTTTGATTGCTTTAGTTATTCTTTTGCCGGGCAGCAAAACCATTTTGGAAAGCGTCTGGCAGGGGGTCGTGGTATTTATTAAGTTTTTGTTGAATACTAAGTAGAGTTATAACCCTAACAATAGCTATTACTATAAGATTGTGCGCCCATTTGAGGCGTATTTTTTATGGCTATCGTTAAATATGTGGATAACTTTGTGGTGAACGTTGAAACACCTTATTTTGTTGGCGATTGACAGAGAGTGAACGAAAGTATACTATACAAATACCAATAAACGAATGAATGCAAATGATGCAAATAAATTCAAATACCGTAGGCAAAATAAATACCGGAAAAGTTATATTCCCAAATTTATCCTATTTTGTAGTTGGAATCTTAATGGATGCCCATAACTAACTTGGGCCTTATGCTAAAGAAAAACAATATGCGGATAAAATTCAAGAAAAACTGATACAAACACAAGTTGCATATAACAGAGAATTAAGAATAGCTGACCCATTAAACATTATAGATTTTCTCATTAAGGATAGCGAAGGGGAAATCCTTTTGGAACTAAAAGCTAAGCGCATATTGACTAGAGAAGATTATTTCCAAATTCAGCGGTATTTACAGGAAACTGGTATTAGACTTGGATTGCTCGTAAATTTTAGAAATAAATATATTAAACCAGTAAGAATATTAAAATTAGATAAATACTCACAAAGTTTTCATTTGTATAATTCGCATCATTAGAATTAATTTGTTAATTAGTATCTAAATTCATATGTCAAAAGAAATTACATCCAGACAAAAACAGCTGCTATCTTTTATTATTCAGCAGATAAGGGAACATCGTTTGCCGCCTAGTATTTCCGAAATGGCCACATATTTGAAGGTAAGCTCCAAGAATGCGGTGGCTAAGTTGCTGAATGCCCTGGAAGAGGGAAAGTACATCCGTACCAGCGGCAAGGCCCGCGGTGTAGAAGTTTTAAAGACTTTAGGCGAAAGTTTGCAAAAAGGCTTAATTGCGGTGCCGCTTTTGGGCAGCATTCAGGCCGGCAGTCCGCATTTGGCTGAAGAGCATATAGAAGAATGGATAAATTTGCCACAAAGTCTTTTAAAAGGCAGGCGTGATGTGTTTTTGTTGAAGGTTAGAGGTGACAGTATGGTTAATGCAGGAATTTATGAAGGTGATTTAGTTATTGTCCGGCCGACAAAGGATGTCAGAAATAACGATATAGTAGTTGCCCTGCTTCACGATGAAGCCACGGTTAAGCGGTTTATCCAAATAAAAAATCGGGCCTACTTAAAAGCCGAAAATCCAGACTATAAAAATATTTACCCTAAAGAGGACTGGATGGTGCAGGGGAAAGTGGTTGGAGTGATTAGGAATTTAGAATAATAAGTCTTATCAAGCCGCATCAGTCCTATTTAGCCCTATTTTATCTATTAATAGTTTGCGATTATGTCTGAACTGGAAAAAATCAAACAAAATATTATTTTTCAACTGCGCGGACTTTGCGCCCATTGCGCTACGGCTAATCCCAATCCGCATCGTTGTCTTTCCGGTGAACTCTCTGCCCGCGTGGAATCCCTGCGCGGCGTGTCACTCATGGTGAATAATGAATTTAAAGGAGTTTTATTTCCAAGGGTTTAAGGAGACTTATGTGGTTTCATCAATAGAGCCACAAATAACAATAAAAGGTAAGCGTAAATAATTATAAACAAAAATTCTTCTAAAAACATATGCGGGTCGTAACCATACACCCGCAAGTCAAATATGGATTCTGTCAAATTGAGTAGAGCCCAACCGCCGCCAATTATAATCGCAATAATAAGCTTCTTTTTTAATAGATAAATTGTTAAAAGCAAGACAGCAATATCAGTAAGATAAAACAACGTCAAATTGTTTAATCTGAAACCAAAAAAATAATCATCTAAGATTATTTTTTTAAAAAACTTTTGAAATCCAGTCAGTTTTGTTGTTAGTAGCGCAAAGGAGACTAGGATCAATCCACAATTGACAGCAATGATTTTATCCTTTGTGTTCCTGGTTAGCAGTTCGTGAAGCATAAATAAGTTGGGAAAAAGCTATAACTGTGCCAACAGGAAAGAAGACTGGATTAAAAACCAGAGTGTAAAATAGGGCTGTTTGTTTTCTTTTTTCGTATTCTATAATTTTACGTTCTAAGAAAAAACTTGCGAATAAAAAGCTCAGCGGAACAGTCAAAACCCCCGAAATCAAAATGGACAAGAAGTGCTGTGGCTGGAAGAAAAGAATATCAAGAAAGGAAGGTATGATAGGGCCCAGCCAACCGATCCCCCCCCATAAAATTATAACGATAACGCCAATCAGTCCAGTTATTAACAGCATACCGATTTGAAATACTATTGCAGAAAACAATAACTTGGCTTTTTTTACGTCTTTTTGATAGAAACCCACACTAATAAAAATATAGACAACAGAAAGTAAAGCTGAAAAAATAATTATAAATTTATCAATTGTCCT
>JAHFJK010000061.1 GCA_023245915.1 Candidatus Doudnabacteria bacterium
CAAGGGAAGCGACAAGCAAAATCATGTTTGAGGCTTTTTTTCGTCGAAGCGGGCGGTAAACAAATTTATCCAAAGCCCAGCCCAACAATCCTGAAAACATCACGGCAATTAAAATCGCCGGCCACATATCCATTCCAAAACGGGAAGTCAAAAAAAATACCGCGTAGCCGCCCACTGCCGCTACCGCGCCATGCGCCAGGTTGAAAAATTTGGTCGCGTTGTAAATTAAGGAAAAGCCGAGCGCGATTAAAGTGTAAATAGAAGCGGCAATAATACTGTTAAGGATGAGTTGGGGGACTATGCTCATAGGTCAATTATAGAGGATTTTGCTCTGCTCATCAATAAAAATAAAAGGCTCAACCGCGGTTGAGCCTTTTAAAAAGGTCTGATTTATTCTGTGTAGAGTTCAACTTTTCCGTCTTTAATAACTTTCGGTGTATGTCCGCCCACACGGTCGCCATCTGCGCCGATGGTAACTTTTCCTGAAGCACCGTCCCAATTTTTGACTGTTCTTGACCAGTCCGCGATTTTTGTTCCGTCATAACTGTTTTGAGCGATAGCATCTTTTAACATATACACTGCGTCATATTCGGTTTGGGCATAGCTCTGATAAGGAGGTTCCTCGCCGTATTTGCCCTTGTAGGCCTGGATGATATGCTGAAATTTAGGGTTAGAGGCATCCACGCCGAATTCCGCTGCCAACGCGCCTTCTAAAAAGGCTTTATTTGCTTCCACAGTTTTAGGATCTCCGCTGGTGGCGTCAGAAACCAAAATATTTGGCTTCCATTTTTGCTCCTGCATTTGTTTGAAAATTCTTTCCGCGGCAGCGGGAGTTTGAGTATCAACAAATACCACATCGGGATTTGAAGCTTTAATCTTAGTTATAATTGAACGGAAGTCTTTGGTGTCGGTTGGAAATTCTTCTTTGGTTACTTTACCTCCAAACTTGGTAAATTCAGGGCTAAATGCGTTGTAAATACCTAAAGGATAATCAAGCTGTTCCTGGATGAAGGCCACATTTTTCCAATCTTTTTTATTGTAGGCGATATCGGCTAACACTTTGCCTTGAGAAGCGTCACTCGGATAATTGCGGAAAAAGAACGGGCTGATGCCCGTTAGTTTCGGGCTGCTGGAGCCTGCCGAAAACAAAGCAACTTTGTTGGCGGTAGCTATTGGTTCGGCGGCTAAAGATTCACTGCTGCAAAAACCTCCAAGCACGACTTGAACCTTGTCTACATTTACCAACTTTTGCATACCATTGGAAGCGTCCTTGCCATTACATTTGGCGTCTTCAACGATTAATTCTAATTTTTTGCCATTTACGCCACCACTATTGTTTATTTCCTCTACTGCAATCCCAACCATCTTTTTTAATGGTTCACCATAGACTGCAGCGTCACCAGTAAACGGCCCCAGTAAGCCGATTTTATAAGTCTCCCCCGCCATCATTTTGTCATTGCCGGTATTGCTTGCCGGCTGCTGGCTTTTTTTGTTGGCCGCGACCAGGACCCAAATTACCAGGGCCACCACTACAACCCCCACTATCCATTTTGCTGTTTTGTTCATAGTTAGATTTGAAATTAATGATTTAACGACTTTAACCTTATCATAGGCAGGTTTTATAGCAGCGTCAAGAGCATTTTGTGTCAAATTGAACCGACAAAAGAGCACCTTTTGTACGTGTTATAATAGTTGATATGCAAAGACAAATAATTTTAGCTTCCATTTCGCCGCGCAGGCGGGAGTTGATGAAGCTGCTTAAAATAAAGTTTAAAGCAGTAGATTCCGGCTTTGAGGAAAAAATTGACCCTCGGCTTTCGCCTAAAAACCTTGTAATGCATCTTGCTTTAGGCAAAGCTAAGGCTGCTGCCAAAAAATACCCCAAAGCCATAATTATTGCCGCAGATACCTTAGTATTTTTTCGCGGCAAAGTTATGGGTAAACCTAAAAATGATTTGCAAGCCCACCAAATGTTAAAGATGTTGAGCGGTACGGCGCATGATGTTATTTCCGGAGTTGTGGTGATTGATGCTTGGAAAAACCAAATTTTTAAAGGCCGCGACAAAACCAAAGTTTATTTTAAAAAATTGACTAATCAGCAGATACGTGAGCATATAGCTTCCGGCCAAGCCTTAGATAAAGCCGGCGGTTACGGGCCGTTAGGCAGCGGATTAAATCTAATTAAAAAAATTGAAGGCGACGCCACAACCCAATTCGGTTTGCTGCTGTTGTTTGTCTCCAACTCGCTTTTTAAATTGGGAGTGAAATTTTAATGTATTAAAGGGAATCTTTGCTACAAGTAACAAAGCTTTGGAATTTTCGTCTTTATTTTAGTGGAAATCCTTAAGGCAAAAAATTTAAGCAAGCAGTTTGGGAAGTTTAAAGCTGTTGATAATGTTTCGCTTTCCCTGCAGGAAGGGGAAATTTTAGGTCTTTTGGGACCTAATGGGGCAGGCAAGACCACAACCATCCAAATGCTTTTAGGGGTGCTTACTCCCTCAAAGGGAGAAGTTTTTTATTTTGGGAAAAATTTAAAGAATCACCGCGAAGAAATTTTAGAGGAAGTCAATTTTTCTTCCACATATACAAACTTGCCATGGGATTTGACAGTGTGGGAGAATTTGCACTTTATTTCTTACCTTTACCAGATTGAAAATCGAAAAAAGAGAGTTGAGGAAATGCTGGAACTATTTAAACTCAAAGAATTACAAAAACATCCAATTAAAGAGCTTTCCGCCGGCCAGGTAACACGCTTAAATGTTGCTAAAGCTTTTATAAATTTTCCCAAAGTTTTACTGCTCGATGAACCTACGGCATCACTTGACCCGGATGTTGCCGGTTATATTCGAGAGTTTATTTTGGAGGAGCGTAAAAAATTTAAAGTTTCCATAGTCTTTACTTCTCATAATATGGCAGAAGTGGAAGAACTTTGTGATAGAGTGATTTTTATCAACCGTGGGAAAATTGTAGCTGACGATACCCCGGAAAATTTAGCTAAAACGATTGAAGTTTGCCACATAGAATTGCTGGTCAAGCAAAAAGAAAAACTTATATCTTACTGCAAAAATAATCAGCTAAACTTTCGGCAAGAAGGTAAACACATAATAGTTGATGTAAAAGAAAAGTTGATAGCTGAATTTTTGAGGAACTTGACTGCCAATGCAATTGAATACGACGAGATTAGCATAGAAAAACCGACCCTTGAAGATTATTTTATACAGAACGCACCAAAATTATAGTTACTTCACAAATGAAACTACATAGGATTTGGGGAGTCATTCTCCGTTACAACTATCTTTTTAAACATAGCCTGGACCGCCAGGTCGACGCTTTTTATTGGCCGACTGTAGATTTGGTGTTGTGGGGGCTAACCAGCAGTTATCTGGCGGAGAAAGCGGCTAACATCCCGTTTGCTGTACTTATGGTAATTTCCGGTTTAGTCTTATGGATTATTTTGTGGCGCGGACAATATGAATTTACAGTCAACATTTTAGAAGACATGTGGAACAAGAATTTGGTTAACATGTTTTCTTCGCCGTTAAAGCTTTCCGAATGGATTGCCGCCTTTGTGCTTTTAGGCATTGTTAAATCGGCTGTGAGCGTAAGCTTTGCAGCCGGAGTCGCTTTTGTTCTGTACAAAGCCAACCTATTCGCTTTTGGTTTTAAGCTTTTGCCGTTTTTATTTTTACTGCTTATGACCGGCTGGTGGGTGGGCCTATTTGTGGGCGGATTGATTGTGCGCTTTGGCGGCAAAGTTCAGAATTTTGCATGGAGTATGGTGTTTTTAATCGCGCCTTTTTCTGCGATTTATTATCCGCTTGCCGCGCTTCCGGTTTGGGCGCAGAAAGTAGCCATGTTTATTCCGTCGTCTTATTTATTTGAAGGTGCGCGGCAGGTTATACTAACCGGAGTTGTGAATGGCAAAATGTTATTGATCGCTTTAATTTTAAATTTGATTTTTACAATTTTTGCCCTCCTGTTCTTTAGAGCCAGTTTTAAAAAAGTTTTGGACAGAGGGTTGGTGAAGTTGTATTGATTTGTACAAGTCTAACACAGTTGACAAAAATAAATAATTATATATACTAATAATATAGGTATCAACTATTGGCGCCTGATTCATTCAGGAACAGCACCGATTGAAAAACAACTTCTCTTTATTTAGAGAAGTTGTTTTTTAAAGCATGATATAATAATTTTGGTTTTTTAATGTCGAGCAGAATTTGCTATAATTAAGCTGAATATGAAAACAGCTTTAATTTCAGTCTATAACAAAGAGGGGATTGTGGAATTTGCGGAAGAGTTAGTAAATTTAGGATTTAAGATTATTGCGTCTGGAGGAACAGCAAAAGAGTTATCAGCAGGCGGGATTGAAGTTACGGATGTTGCGACTATGGTTGGTGGCGGACCGATTTTGGGTCATAGGGTGGTAACTTTGTCACGGGAAATCCATGCCGGACTTTTGGCCAGAGATACCAAAGAAGATCGTTCTGAATTGGAACGTTTAAAAATTCCGTGGATAGATTTGGTGTATGTAGATTTGTATCCGCTTCAATCTGCGATTGAAGAAGTAACCTCGGCAAGTAAGGAACTCCCCCCTACCCCCTCTTTAGAAAAGAGGGGGAGCGAAGCTATTCTGGAAAAGACAGACATTGGAGGGCCGACCATGTTAAGGAGCGCGGCAAAAGGAAGAAGGATTGTCATTGCGGACACCGCTGATAGATTTAAAGTTATTGAATGGTTAAAATTCGGTGAACCAGACAAGGAAAATTTTATCTCATCACTTGCTGCAAAAGCGGAAATGGTAGTGGCAAATTATGCTTTGGCTTCGGCAAGATATCATAGTGGCGGTAATATTGAGGGTTTTATTGCAGAGCAGGTTTTGGAAACTAAATACGGCGAAAATGCCTGGCAGGCGCCGGCAGGGCTGTATAGCAACCCCTCCCTAGCCCTCCCCTCAGGAGGGGAGGGAACCGGGCAAGACCCCTTATCCATGGCCAATTTCAAATTGGTTGCTGGCACGAGTCCTAGCTATAACAATTTCGCTGACGTCGATCGTTTACTTCAAACTGTCACACACATTGCCGCGGTTTTTGATGTTAATTATGGAAAAGTTCCTTTTATTGCGGTTGGGGTAAAGCATGGCAATCCTTGCGGAGCTTGTGCAATAGAAGAAAATCCTAAAGAAGCAATCCAAAAAATGCTGGAAGGGGATTTGCGCGCAATTTTTGGCGGCGTGGTCATGGTAAATTTTGAAATTAATGATGAGCTGGCAGAAATTTTATTGACGCATAAGATGGGAGGCGGTCGCAGATTGCTTGATGGAATAATTGCGCCAGCATTTACAACATCAGCCATTGAGATGTTAAAACGCAAAGGCGACAAATGCAGATTTTTGGTAAACCCCGCCCTTGCAAAATTATCTAAAGATTCATTGGACAAACACACCCGTTTTCGCTACGTTAGAGGTGGCTTTCTAAAACAGCCGAATTACAGGTTTGTCTTGGATCTAAGAACCCTCACCCCCCGCCTTCGCCAAGGCTACGGCGGGCAGGCCAACCTCTCTTCCAAAGGCAGAGGGGAACCTGAAGTTATCGGCGAATTAAATTTTACACAAGCACGCGACTTGCTTTTAGCTTGGGCGGTTGGAACCACTTCCAACAGTAATACAGTCACTTTGGTGAAAAGGCGGATGCTAATTGGCAATGGGGTAGGCCAACAAGACCGGGTCAGCTGCTGCGAGTTGGCAATAAAAAGAGCAACCTCAGCTGGTCACGATACTAAAGATGCAAGTGCTTATAGCGACAGTTTTTTTCCATTTGTAGATGGAGTTGAAGTTTTATCCAGGGCGGGTATTAAAACCATTTTTGCCACCACTGGTAGCGTGCGCGACGATGAAATAAAAAAGTTTTGTGCCGACAACGGAATAGCTTTTGTGAGTTTGCCGGACAGTGAAGCAAGAGGCTTCTTTGGGCACTAAAACCTTAAATATTTTTTACTAAATACGAAAGCTTATTAAATATACTAAAACCTAAAATAATGCGATTTAGTAATTTAGTACATTTTAGTATTTAGTAGAAGTGAAAGGGGGGTGAGTATTATGACAATGACCGTAAGTGTTAATTTGTGGGCGGTTTTGGCTTCTGCCGTTGTTTCAATGATAATTGGCAGCATTTGGTATGGCCCGCTGTTTGGCAAAATGTTTTTGAAAGCCATGGGCATGCATGAATGGAGCGAAGAAAAGAAAGCTGGAATGAAGAAAGGCATGATGTTGACCTACATATGGCAATTTATTGCCAGTCTGGTCATGTTTTATGTTTTTGCATGGATGATGGGAGCTTTGGGAGCCAAGACTGCAATGGATGGTGTTCAAGGAGCCTTTTGGGTATGGTTGGGATTTGTAGTGCCGGTTAAGTTTGGGGAAGCGCTGTGGGGTGGCAAAATGAAATTGTTTTGGCTGGGAATTGGCAACATGCTGTTGGCTTTGGTGGCAGGTGGTATAATATTGGCCGCCTGGAAATAAGTAGTAATGACAAAGATTAAGAAAATTAAAAAAATGACAAAAATGGCATTTATGCTGTCTCGAACGGAGTAAGAGATCCCTCTCTCGCTGCGCTCACTCGGGATGACAACTATATGTTATAAATTAAAGTTTGTCATTTTTATTATTACTCCTATGACTCATTATGTTTGTACCGGTGGTTGCGGGGGTATGTCAGACCATGCGCAAAATTGCGAAACCGAAGGCTGTTCTTTGTACGGACAGCCAATGAAAGCCTGTAATTGCACAGATGGCCAACACGCGGAGGCTTACGCGCAAGCCAGTCAGCAATCATCGAGCTAATAAAAAAGAACTGTCCACTTTAGGGCAATTCTTTTAGTTTCAATGATGCAAGCATATTATCCGCGGACCAAGGTTTTGCTGCGGCTCTTAATGCAACGGGTGCAGGCTTTTAAGCGTTGACCGTCAAAGACAGCATATTGCAAATTAGGCAGCAATCTAACAATAGACGGTCGCATGGAGTGAGAGCGTTTAATAGTTCTGGAATAAGTTTTGCCGCAAACGGCGCACATTCGGGGCATTGGAGGGTATAAGGTATTAAGTATTATGTATATGGATACTGTCATTCCGGAAAATTTATATTGTTATTAAATTTATCCGGAATCTATTAATATGGATTCTGAAACAAGTTCAGAATGACAAGACTCAACTTTGGATAGTTTAGCATTATCTGATAAAATAATCAAG
>JAHFJK010000062.1 GCA_023245915.1 Candidatus Doudnabacteria bacterium
CACCTTCGGCCGGTTTGCGGAATATTTTGGTCCATGAATACGATGAAATAAAAATAAACAAAGTCTATGAATCGGCCAAACAAGCTTTGGACCAATATGCCCAATATTGCGATTTTTTGCTTGCGTTTACGACTAAAAAATGAAGACCTTTTTAAAATTAAAATAAATGTCTGATTAAAATTAAACAAAAATAAATTTATGTCTAACGGGGTGAAACAAAAATATATAGCAAACCTTGCCAATTGTCTTAAAGCAAGCTTTTTAATAATCTTCCTGCTGGCGGAATTTTTTGGGTTTGGGTTGAATGCAATAGCTGCAGAAATTGTCCAGGCTCCGGATTGCGACGCCACTATTAACTTTGACGCCCAATATGTTTATGAAACAGATAATGAAACTACTGCCAGAATAAGTGGTTTTGTACAAGCAAAACAAATAGTATGGGGTAAAATTTCCTCTCTTACAGATGAATACAGTGCTTGGTGCAAAGTGCCAGGCAGAGATGAATTGGTAAACAAATTTTTAATTACCATTGCCAGATTTGATAATCAATCTATTAAATATCATGAATTCTGGGTTGCTCCTTTAGGCGACAGTAGCGACAATCCAAAAAAAATAACTTTGACTGGGCCGGTTGTGCTTTGGACAAACAATTATAAACAAGACCAAAAAGTAGATGTTGTGGCGATAGTAAAAATTCAGTCCAAGCAAGGCGACTGGCTTCAGCTAACAGCAAGCTCGCCTGTGAGCGTACCTTTGCATGTTGTCAGTACTAAAGCTGAAGTTTTTTCCGACAAAACTACTGGTCTTAAAATGGGCGAGACAATAAATTTAACCCTAAAAAATCCTCCGACCGGAAATTGGGATGCTGAAATTTATGTCAACAATTCTTCCCAAGCCATCCCAATGACCAATATTACTTTTCCTTTAGTGCTGGATGCGAAGTTTGGCTTTAAAGAGGGTGATAATACTTTAGAGGTCAGGACTTTTAATTCTGCGCATACACAAATTGCTCTGGATACAATACCTTTAAAAATTGGCGCAAGCGGTGGAGGCGGACCTACTGGCGGAGGCAGTACCGGCTCCTGCACCGACCCCAACAAATGCCTAATAAACCCCCTGCCGGAAGAAGAATTAACCCATGTTTTTTTGCTGGTGATTCAGGGCTTCCTGGGCATAGTCGGCATTTGGGCAGTTATCTTTATAATTATTGGGGGCTTTCAAATGGTTATGGCTTCAGGCAATGAGGAAATGTATACCAAAGCCAAAAAAACCATTACCTGGGCGGTTTTGGGACTTATAGTTGCTTTACTCTCCTTTAGTATTATTGCCATTGTCCAAAATTTGCTGAAAGCCACGGTCAAACCTACAAGTTCGACCTCCTATCATCAAGAAGTGATTAAATCTGCCTGATAAAAAATTATTTAATTTGCATTTTTACCGTTTATGTATTTTGGTTTGCGGGTCGGTTTTGATGTTAATGACTGCGGTTTTCATAAAATATGCTTGTTAATTTTTGGATGTATCTAAACAGTACTTACGCGCTTGAGGCTTTTTAGAAAAAAAATATCCTTCGACCCTGTGGACCTGCCTGCCGGTAGGCAGGGAAGATATTTTTCTTCTCGTACCTTAGCTATTTGACTAGCGCGTAAGTCCTACTAAATATGGTATTGTTTCTTATTTTCAAGAACTTCTCTGGCAATATACTGCTTCATTAAAGTCTGGTAAGGAATGTTAAGCGAGTTAGCCCGTTCTTTGAGGCGGGCTAAAACATAATTGGGTATCCTTAAAGAAATTGAGGTTGAGGTGGGCTTAAGGTTAGGGAAAATAATATTTCGGGCTTTTGACCAGTCAAAATAATCAGTTGAATCATGAAAATTCCAAAATTTGGCTTCCTCATCTTCATTCTTAAATTTTGGAATTTTTTTAAATTTTTTTGCCATAATTGCTCCTTTCTTTTTTACTTGCGCTGCGCGCTGAAATAATTCTAATTTTATTATTGCGTATTGTAAAAACTATAAACAAAACCCTTGTGGCATTGCTTATGCCCATTAGCTGATATCGCCGCTCTGTGGAGCTGTGCTTTTCGTCAAAGATTATGAGACGTTCGTTAAAAAATACCTGCTCGGCCTCTTGCGGAGTTATATTGTGTTTAAGTCGGATTTTTGACTTATTATATTCATCCCATTCAAAAGTTATTGGCTCTGGCAGTTCCGGATCGTTCATATTCGCATTGTATATACTAAACTCCACATTGTCAAACTTGTCTTTTGTAACCGCTCACTGGGTATGTAAAACATTGATTTTCCTGTCATTGCGGCAATCTCTTCATCCGATGACAAGATTGCTTCCACCTACGCTGAAGCTTCGGCGGACAGGCCGGATGCACTCGCAATGGCAGTGAGCGTTGACTGTCTTTTTAATTCAGCGTACCTATCAGCGTCGCGCCCCGTACCGAACTTTGTTCTGGTGCGGGTTAAAATCAGCGCCGCCAAACAAAGGGACTGTTGCTGAATGTGCTTTTCAGACGAAATTTCAGGATTTCGGGCAGATTGGCACAAATAAATTTTGATGTTTAGCCGTAGGCTAAGCGGAAAAAAATTTTTGGGGCAAGATGCCGAAATTCTGGAATTGCAGTCAAAATGACATTCGGCAACAGTCCCACAAATCAAAAACCGCCATAGTCTTTCTTTCCGCGTGTAATCCGCGGCTACTATGACGGTTTTTGAATTGACGGCGAGAGGACAGAACGGGAGTTCTGCTTCGCCATCAAGGTGGTCGTATCGCTTCGCGATACGATTTCATTTTAGTCAAGCATCCCGGGCTGGCTCTGGCCATTGCCGGGAAAAATACGAGGGCGCTGTGATCGACATCAAGGCCAACAACTAACTGAAAAACAACAACCTTGATGACGAACGTAGTGACGAAGACAGCGGCGGCCATTACGAGACAGCCTTAAGAAAGGCGCACTTCAATGTCCTCCCCTCCTTATGAAAGAGATAAATCCTTTCGCCTTTGAGGGCAAAGACATTGGGTTTGTCCTTGACTTTCTCAACGGCGTTGAATCCATCTTCCTCCCGCACCTGAACGTCAGGAGGTCGAGGGGCGAGCGTTCCGTCTTCGGTGAAGACCTCTATCCGCCAGACCGTTGGAAAATTTTGGTTGCCGCCAAAGTGCAAAGAAATTGTCTGCCCTTCACTGCAGCCAGTCAGGTCCATAGTGACCTCGGTCCAATACCCCTTGTCATCCATTAGTAAATCTTGGATACGGGCGCAAGTTTGAGGGCCGTTCGCAATGAGTTCCCGGTTGTGAGAAAGCTCGTTCTTGGCTTCGTGGTGAATCCGCGCGGCTTTTTCAAAGTCTGAAGTTTCGTCCACAACATCTTCTTTATCAGAGAAAATGTTGATGGCGCGACCCTCCAGACGGCTTTCTGCCGCCGTTTCGATGAACCACCAGCGGTTCCATCCAAAGTACCACAAACCAAAACCAATAGCACACAAAATTACTACGCACTTTCCTATCTTTTTCTTATCCATTAGTGATCTCCCTTATTCTCTGCCGTTGCGGTTTTGCCCGTTGGCCAAAGCATCAATGCCAGGCCCAGAAGAATACCTGCTAGCATTACGTTCTTGAAGCTGAACACGACGCCAGCCAGCGGACTCGGATTTCCCAGGACTTGCGTCCAGACCAGGAACCCGACCACAGCCGCGATCATCCAAAACATCGGAGACCGCAACCAAGCAAAGCTTAAACTCTTTGCCTTGACAATCTCGTACTCGGTCTCGACTATGCCGTCCTCCTTTTTATGAAGTCTGACTGGCTTCTTCACAAAACCTTTCCGCCGCACGTCGCCCTTGTCCAAAGCTGTGTCAGAAGCTTCGGAATTGGTCGTGCGGTAAAGCAGGAATGAAGCAACCCCCAGTACCACCGCGGCAAATCCCAACTGCCCGAAAAATCTGACATCGTCGGGAGTCGCGCCAGGGATCGTCGGGTACCACATCTGGACGAAGGCATGCGTATTTAGCCACTTAAGGAAAAACCATGCCGGTGTGGCAAAAAACATAAATGCCATTACCAGCGCGTACAAAAAGTGACTCAACGCCCAGCCCTTTATCCGCAGATGTCCTCGCAGCCATCTGTAAATGTATCCGAAGGCGGCGCCGATCAAAACGTACTTGATCGTCTCCAACCTTGGGAACATACAGAAGGCCATAAAGACCCCCAGATAAACAACGAACAGGACCTGCGGAGAAAATGGAAGCATCGAAGCGGTCCGCAAATCTGCGAGCTGCTTGCGCAGCCTCGCCGGAATGTTCTTCCTTTCGTTTTTATCCTCCAGGATCTCCGCGCAGACCTCGCCGGTTCGGAAGATCAGGTCAAACAGCCCCCGAGCCATAAAAAACATGAGCGCGGGTGGCAGCAAACCTAAAACCCCGATTACCATTCCTCCCAGCACAATCCATTGCGCGCCGTCGATAAAACCAAATTCCCCGACGACGACTCCAAACAAGGCAATGGCCAGCGAAACCCCCACGACGCCGGCGATATACAACATCACGGCGCCAAGGAAATCGCGCATGCGCCAGCCATGACGCACGAGCCACCTGTCAAAATCCTCCCAGGCTACCGAAGCCCCTGAATGAATTCGGACAAAAACCCGGTTAACCAGCAGATCCAGAATACCGCGCAAAGCGCGGCCGAAAGCGCGAATCGGTGTGTTCATTTTTTTTCTCCTTATTTCCAAAATTTCAGACGGTTAAAGAATCGGCGACGGCGATTTTTAATTCGCCGCTTGGCGGCAAGCCTCTGTGTTTCTCTTTTAGCGCTCTGCCGACGTATTTTCACCTTGCCAGTTTTCACCTTGCCGGCGTAGCCTTTAAAGGCGCCGCTGAACGCTTCGCCCACCTCGGTTACCAAAACATTGGCAGGGTGATTTTTCGGGTCCTGTTCAATGCCGGCAATCCTTGCCAGCTTTCGAACCTGTTGCTTGAGCTCGCCCGGCGTTCTCGCCAGCTTAACCAAAACCTTTCCGCTTTCTTCCACGGACCCGATTTTGGCCATGACGCGAATCAGCCGATCTTTGGTTTCCTTGTCCAGCGCGTCCAGCGCGTCCAAAAAGGGCTCAATCTTCTTTGCCTCTTTGGAATCCAACAGGAACTGGATTGCCCACAGAGTAGCAAAAAACGTACCCGCTTCATCACCATAACCGATACCAAAGATATCAGCCTGAATAATGATCTCGCGGGCTGCTTCGTGCTTGCCTTCTATGTGGAATTGCCGGGCCTTTTCATAAGCTTCAGCCTTTTCCTTCTGGCCTCGGCCGGCAAAGTAACTCGCCAAATACCCTCCAACCGCGCCGCTGGCAAGAAAGAAGGCCTCATCCAGAGATTTCTTGATCCCGTGCCAAAAGCCCCGGACCATGCCTTCGGCTGCTTTTTCCGTCACCACATGGGCTGGGTGAGCCGTTCCGGCACGAACGGAGGGGGTTTCGTCACGCTCGTGTTCATGTCCGTGGTCATCATGACCACGTTTTTCTTCATCTGCCATTGCTTCTCCTTATTGTTTGTAGACCAACCTAAAAGTTCTCTTTTGTTTGCTCGCTGGATCGCGAAGCTCAACAGAGACCTCAAACTGGCCCAGGAATTCAACGCCGAGATGGAGTGAGCCGTCCGACGTTAGAGGTTCATAGAATCGAGAATTCTTTGCCAGCACCACATTAGCGCGGGCGTCTTTGAAGGTTACCGGCTGACCGACGACTAGCGTCGCCTCAACCTTTCGGGAATCCGGCTTGCCTTTATCGTCTGACGTTTCCAGCGGAATTACCGCATAAAATTTCTTCGCGATAACCACATCGCCTTCAACATCCACGACAAACTTAGGCTTACCCTTTTCCTGCGCCTTGGGTCCTTCCGTGGCATCCAGAACCGGCAGTTGAATTGCCTGCTCATATATACCTTGACCCGGATCAATGGCACGACGATACACAACCAGTAGTTGATTGTAATTCTTCAACCACTCGGCGGAGAAATCGAAAGCTCCGCTTTCTTTTTCTCCTTCGGTATCAGTAATTAAGGTGTAACGGTTTTGGGGATTGGCGGGATCCATAAGCCAGGGGCCTTGAGGACGATCTGGCGTGCCGAAACGAAACATGACTTGCTCGTTTGGCAAACCAAACCGGCCTTTGCGAAGAACTACGCCGATTTTGCAATCGTTCCGTTTTCCGCTGGCACCGACTTGAAGAGTGATCTTGTTCTGATCACCACCCCCACCACCCCTGTTGCGGTTCCTATTTCTAGGGGGCATGTTTTCTTTCTCCTTTTTACTTGACTAATTTCCTCCATGAAATTGTCAAAGAACCATTGTTTTGCAGTGCGCATCTGCGCACCGCGCTTCCTAAAATATGTAACTATTATTAGGATCTCTCATTAATTTTGC
Organism: Candidatus Doudnabacteria bacterium; assembly: GCA_023245915.1. Taxonomy (GTDB): domain Bacteria; phylum Patescibacteriota; class Doudnabacteria; order UBA920; family UBA920; genus PALSA-1336. The sequence continues at coordinate 6,433 of JAHFJK010000062.1, forward strand.
GGAAAGTTTCAGCGTAAGATCAGCGTACTCATCAGCGTTTGATCCGCGCGGTAAAGCGCTAATTTATTGCTGATGATTTGGCTAACACTCCAACCAAAACTTTTAATCACAGAATGTTATGAAGAGGAAAACCCCGTAAAAGTGGTGAGATAAATAAAACCCCACTAAGGGCGGGGCAAAATTTATCTTTTTACGAGGTTTTGCCCACCACAAGCGCGGGCCAAGCAACACTTCAGGTTCCGCGTCCGAATAAAATTCGTCCGCTCCAGCTTACGTGTTGATGTCCCTTTATTTCAAAAATTCCTTCGAAATTTTTGAAATTATTGGATAAATAAACGGAATCGTAAACTAGTTCTAATCTGAAATATTGTAAGTCCGCTCCTTAAAACCTTTCGATTTCAAGGAAAAAACAATATTTGAATATTTAAATGTAACTATATATTAAAGCAGAAAAAATAAGTTTTGTCAATAATTTTATTGTTAAAAATACTCCTTATAAATAAGGCCTATTTGATTATAAAAATAAAAAACCAGCCGTTCCCCATACTAGGAAACGGCTGTAATAAGAATGGATGATGTTGACTCTGCAACAAACGGTTTGCTTACCTGCGCCTTGGTTGCGGCGCTGGCAGGCTTACCGGCTGCATGGCCATGGCGGCCCGGTAAATTCTCAAGAAGAAATCTTTGTACTGCGGGGCG
>JAHFJK010000011.1 GCA_023245915.1 Candidatus Doudnabacteria bacterium
CTTCTTCCGGCTCCTCCACAAAAGACATTTCTAAATCCAATTGATAAAATTCGCCAGGGCTTCTGTCGGCGCGCGGATCTTCATCACGAAAACAAGGAGCAATCTGATAATAACGATGCAAGCCGCCTACCATCAGCAGTTGCTTAAATTGTTGCGGCGCCTGGGGAAGCGCGTAAAATTTTCCCGGATGCAAACGCGAGGGCACTAAATAGTCTCGCGCGCCTTCGGGACTGCTGGAAGTTAAAATTGGCGTGGTGACTTCAATAAAGCCATTTGCGTCCATATACTGACGGATCATTTTTATCATTTCATGGCGCTTAACGAGCATTTTTTGCATTTTGTCGCGGCGCAAATCTAAAAAGCGGTATTTTAAGCGGATGTCCTCATTTATAGTAACGTCCTCCGTGTGCGCGATTTGGAAGGGGAGAGGTTTTGAAGTATTTAGGATTGTTATCGCCGATACCAAAATTTCCACATCGCCGGTGGGAATGTTTTTGTTTTTGGTTTCGGCTGATCTTTCAATAACCTTTCCCGCAACTTTTATGACAAATTCGTCCCGGCATTTATCCGCAGCTAGAAAGGCTTCTTTGGCTTCAGGATGAATTGCTAATTGCACAATTCCTGTATGGTCGCGCAAATCTATAAAAATAACGCCGCCGTGGTCGCGCCTGGAATTTACCCAGCCGGATACGGAGACGTCCTGGTTTATTTTTGATGTAGTTTCTAACGCTAAAGTTCGTTGCATGGAATTTGACCATTAAGATTTATGTCATTCCGAGGGAGCAACAGCGACCGAGGAATCCCTTAAATTCCACAATCAGTAAAAGTTAAGGGATCCCTCACTTCGTTCGGGATGACAAATCTTTTTTCCGGTAAACAGTCGGTAGGGCAAAATTAAGATGATTAAATTATAACAGAATCTAAACAGTTTGCAAAGTTTCAATACAAAATATAAACTTATTGTGAGGTGGCCTATGATCTTTTTCAGGATTGTTAACGCCATGGCGGCCTCTGTGGTTTGTAGCCTATTCTTGCTCGCATGGCTATTGCAAACTCGGCCTGTGAGAGAATGGTTACATCGGTCCGATGTTTGGGCAGACGAGATGCTGAACATTACTTTGATAGGCACTATGCTTGTCGGAGCCGGAAGCGGAGTTGGGGCGTATTGGCTTTGGGGACAAATGATTTGCTAGCGGGCGCGAGCAAAAAAGGAAGGAGGTGAACGCCGAATGAAGAAAGCCCAAGGCGTTATCTGGATTTAGCTTGGTGATAGCCGGCACGCCAGTGCCGGGTATTCAGATACTGCCGAGATGGGGGTTGGCCGAGACCGATCCCCATTTTCTTTTTTGTCTTTTTTTTAATAATGTAATAAACTACAAATGCAATCAATTTTCTACAAATAACTACAGATATAAATCAAACGAATATTTTTTGTAGTTATTTGTAGATTCGTAGTTATTTGTAATTTTGTAGAAATAAAATGCTCAAAAAAATCGTATTAGATTTAGAGACGCAGCCCTCCTTCGCTAAAGCTACGGAGGATTGCTTGATGAATCGAATCAGTGAATACTTATTTGGAGGTCAGTTATGTTAAAAAAGATTGTGCTTGATTTGGAGACGCAGCCCTCCTTCGCTAAAGCTTCGGCGGACTTGGACATTCGGTAAAAAATAAAATTTATTTTAATTTTAAAGTATGTTAAAGAAAATAGTGTTAGATCTGGAGACCCAGAAATCTTTTCAGGATGTTGGAGGCAGGGGGAAGAATTGTTTACTCAAAGTCAGTGTTTGTGGAATTTACGATTATTCTACTGACCGTTACCAAATTTTTGAAGAACACGAACTGCCCAAGCTTTCTCCAATTTTACAAACCGCAGACCAAATTATCGGTTACAATATAAAAGAATTTGATTTCGAAGTCTTAAAACCCTATTTAAACTTTGACATCCACCAAACGCCTTACCTTGATATTTTGGAAGAAATTGAAAAGGTTCTGCAACATCGCATACGTCTGGAATTAGTCTCGCAGGGTACATTGGGAGCGGGCAAATCCGGCACTGGTTTAGAAGCCATTTTATATTTTAACAACGGCCGCATGGATTTGCTCAAAAAATATTGCTTGGACGATGTAAAAATCACCAAACAAGTTTACGATTACGCTTTGCGCAACCAAAAGCTTTTGTATAAAGATTTTTTTAAGACTAAAGAAATTGCGCTGAAAATTTTAGAGGCTGTGCCGAGGGTTGGGGTGCAGCATCAAGCGGCTTTATTTTAAATGACAAAATTGACAAAAATGAACAAAAATATTTTTGTCATTTTTATTATTTTTTTAATTTTTGTCATTTTCCTAGTCAAGGTTTTTTCCGGCCAGCTTATTTTACCCCAGTCCTTTTCCCTCGGCCCTATCACCATCCGTTATTATGGAATCATTATTGCTGCGGCGGCGGCGGCGGCTTTTTATTTGGCCATAAAACGATCATCGCTTTATGGGATTGATAAAAATAAAGCTGAAGATTTATTGTTTTGGGTCATCATTAGTGGCTTTATTGGCGCTAGAATTTATCACATTTTTACAGAACTCGGATTTTACTATCAGCATCCCCAGGACATTTTAAAAGTCTGGAATGGGGGATTGGGAATTCAGGGAGCGGTAGCGGGTGGGATTATTGGATGGCTTATTTATAAGCAGGCCAAGGGCCTGAACTACAAAACGTTGCTTTTTTTGGACTGGCTGACTCCATCCCTCATACTCGGCCAAATCATTGGGCGCCTCGGCAATCTTTTTAATTATGAACTCTTTGGCTATCCTACAAATTTGCCATGGAAAATGTTTGTGCCTATGCAGTTTCGGCCCGAGCAATACCAGCAATACAATTTTTTCCACCCCTGGTTTTTGTATGAGGCATTAGGCAACTGTTTGATATTGGCAATAATATTTTTTTATGGCCGTCGCCAAGTTCAGCCACAAACGGGCGGCTTGTTTTTATGGTATGTTCTATTGTATAATGTCTTGAGGTTTGGGCTGGAACTCTTAAGAGTTGACAGTCAATTTGCTGGTTCGATCAGACTTAACAATATAGTAAGTTTTGTATTGGCGACTCTGGCTTTAAGCGTCTTAATTTATCAAAAGCATGCTCAAAAACCATAAATTAATATCTCTTTGCATTGGCCTGGGTTTTTTGCTTGTCGTTGAAAAGTTTGCCTTGCCCGTGCCGGTATTCAGGTTGCTTTTGCCCGCTTTATTAGTTTACGCCGGTCTGGTTACGATTTACAACCGCCGATATTTAAAACAAATCCAAAAATATAATATTTGGCTTTTGCTTCGTCCGCTTTTGCTGATGCTAAGTCTTTTTGGTCTGTTTTTTTTCACGCTCTCTGAATTTTTTCAGGGTTTATTTTTGCTTTTAGGCGCTTTAATAATCGTGGTCTTTGAAATGCTTTTAGGCAATCAGGCAGAGAATATTTTATTAAATGAAACTTTAGTCATTGCTTTTGCGGCCTTTTATAGCCTGTTTGGGGCCTATTATTACGGGCCAAATTATGGACCTGTGTATTTGGCCGGAGCTTTTTTTGCCAGCTTATTCTTAGTCCGTTCATTTTACGAGTTTATTCCGCTGTCGAACAAAACTAAAATGGTCTGCGCCGTTGCCATTGGCCTGTTTGTTTGCCAGCTTTATTGGGCGCTGATTTTTTTGCCTTTTCATTTCAGTATCTTGGCCCTTTTACTGTTTAATTTTTTTTATTTTTTTTTGATTTTGAATTACTATCATCTTTTTCATGTGTTTAATTTGAAAAAGCTACAGTTCCACTTCTTGTTTATGGCAGTAACCGGCACGATTGCCTTGCTGGCAACACCGTGGAGAATAGTTGGGTAATGACAAGCAGCAAATTTAAAATTTCAAAAATAAATTTATTTGATATTTCGAATTTGTGGTTTGCAATTTTCAAGTTATGTCCAAAAAACAAATTGTCTTAATTGTCATAATAGCCATAATTTTAAGCTGGCTTTTTAATATCTTCCCCGGGCGGCTTTTAGCGGCAAAAATTTCCACCTGGCCGCTGCTCAACCGCTGGAAAATCTTAAGTCCTCAAGCACCGATTGTCATCAACAGCCACGAAACTGTGCGGGTAAGCGACAGCGGCGATGTTTTGCTTGCAGCCACTGCCGTGAAATCTAAAGTCAGCGCGTTAGTTAAGGTAAAAGACGGAGAAGCTGCAGTTTTTGGGGGAGCTATAAATTTGACTTCAGACGGAAGTTTTGTAACCGGCTTTAACAGTCAAACGGCCGAAGCTTATTTTGTCCTGTTAAACGACGGTAGAATGGCCAAAGCAGACGAAAAGGTTTTAGATGAAGCAACCGGACTGCTGTTTTTTAAGGCGCCCCTTAGCGGTGTGCCCACTGCCTCGTTGGCCAGGTCAAAAGATTTAGTTCCGGGGGATAAAATTATTTTTATAAAAAATTCCATGCAAAATTATTTATCGGAAATTTCCGTTTCCTGGGTAAGTGCTTCCCAAAAGCAAATTGTAGGGCAAACCTTCAAGAGCGATTATCCGCGGCGCAGTTTTATCCTAGATTCTTCCAATTTATCGATGGGCGAGGTTTTAGTTAATACATCAGGTGAAGTCGCCGGAGTTTGGAATGGCCGGGAAGTTATTTCTTCCGATGTTTTAAAAAACTCCATGAGCTTATATTTGGCCCACCAGAACACAGAAAACATCACAAGGCCTCAATTTGGTTTTAGCTATTTTCCCGTCACGCAAAATTACGCCAAGCTCACCGGCACCCCGGAAGGCGCAAAAGTTATTGAAGCAGCAGTGGCTATAAAAGCAGGACTGGCCGCCGGGGATATTATTACCGCGGTTGATGATTCCAAAATTTCCGAAAATAATAGCCTGGAAGAAATTCTGGAAAAGTATAAGCCGGGGGACAAGGTTAATTTAACAGTCATGCGGGACAGTAAAAATTTAAATTTGATTTTAACTGCGGGAGAATTGAAGTAGAATTTCAAATCTAGAGAAAAGTTTTAAATTTAAAATCAGGCGTTTGAATTTGTTATGGCTGATTCTTCAAAAAAAATATTAGTGACAGGAGGCGCGGGGTTTATAGGCTCCAACTTCGTCCATTACTGGATAAAAAATCATCCGAGCGACGACATCACTGTTCTGGATAAGTTGACCTATGCCGGCAATAGTGAGAATTTAAAATCCGTTGAGGGCAAAATAAAATTTGTTAAAGGCGATATTTGCAATTTATCTGAAGTTGAAAAAGTAATGCTGGGATGCGATATTGTCGTCCATTTTGCCGCGGAAAGTCATGTTGACCGTTCTATAGTAAAGCCTGATGATTTTATAAAAACTAATGCTTTAGGCACCCACGTACTGCTGGAGGCGGCAAAAAAATTCAGAATTAAAAGATTCCATCACGTCTCAACCGATGAAGTATTCGGCAGCCTGCCGTTAGACTCAAAAGAAAAATGGAATGAGCAGTCGCCTTACAATCCACGCAGCCCTTATTCAGCAAGCAAGGCGGCTTCAGACCATTTGGCGCGCGCCTACTTTTATACATACGGTCTGCCGGTTACTATAAGCAACTGTGCCAACAACATTGGCCCCTATATGTTCCCTGAAAAATTGATTCCTCTGGCCATCACCAATTTGCTGCAGGGCCGTAAGGTGCCAATTTATAAACCCGGCAACCAAATTCGGGAATGGCTTTACATTGAAGACCACTGCAGCGGGCTTGAAGCGATTTTACAAACAGGCAAAGTGGGTGAGACTTATTTCATCGGGCCGGATAACCCGCAGTTGTCTAATTTGGAAGTTGTCAGAAAAATTTTAAAGTTGATGAATTTAGCCGAAGATCGCCTGGAATTTGTGGCTGACCGCCCCGGCCATGACCAAAAGTACGCCCTCGACCACAGCAAAATCAGCAAAGAGTTAGGCTGGCAGCCAAAATACGCATTGGACGAAGCTTTGGCAAAAACGGTAGAATGGTATAGGGGAAACGAGGAGTGGTGGAAAAAATTAAAATGACAAAATTGGACATAATTGAGCAAAATTGAAAAAATTAATTTTGTCAATTACTTTAGGACTATGAAAGGAATCATTCTCTCCGGTGGGCAGGGCAGCCGTTTAAATCCGCTGACCAAAGTCACCAGCAAACAGCTTTTGCCGGTTTACAATAAACCGATGATTTTTTATCCTCTGGAGACCCTGCTCAAAGCCGGCATAAAAGACATTTTGTTAATTGTCGCGCCGGAGCATTCGGACGATTATTTAAAGCTGTTGGGCTCCGGAGCGGAATTTGGCGCCCGTTTTGCCTACGAAATCCAGGACAAGCCCGAAGGCCTGGCCCAGGCTTTTGTCATTGGCGCAAACTTTATTGGCCAGGACAACGTCTGCATGATTTTGGGCGACAACATTTTTGACCATGACTTTACCCGCGCTATCCAAAATTTTAAAAAGGGCGCCCAAATTTTTGCCAAGCAGGTTGCTGACCCCGAGCGTTCCGGGGTGGTTCAGTTTAATGAACAAATGCAGGCCGTAAAAATTGTGGAAAAACCCAAAGAGTTTTTGTCGGCTTATGCCATAACCGGCCTGTATTTGTATGATAGCCGCGTGGTGGAAGTTGCCAGGCAGGTCAAGCCCTCGGCCCGTGGAGAAATGGAAATTACCGACCTGCATAACTGGTATTTGGAAAAAGGTGAATTGCAGGTTGATGTGATTGAGGGGCAATGGCTGGACGCCGGCACCTTTGAATCCCTGTTTGAGGCAGGGGAGTACGCAAGAAAGAAAGCCAATGCAATCAAAAATTGAAAAAATTATCTTTACGGCGCTGACCGCGCTTGTCTCGACTTTAGGTTACCAGGCGCTAATATATATTATTAACCTTAACCAGACAAGCATCTTTGTTCAGGTGGCTTTGGCCCTGTATGTTTACTTAATGTTAAAAATTTTATTGCTTTACGACCTGCATTTTAAAAGCCGCGGCAGTCTGGCAAGGGCGCGGCTTAAGCATGGCGGGATTACCCGGGTAATGGAACGGAATTTTAAAATTTATTTTTCTACACTCCTGAATCGCACCAGTCATTTATGGCAAAGGCGTAATTTTGGGTTGTACTTTAATTACTTGCTATTGCCGACGTTAATTTTCTGGTCTACAACGATAATTATTTATTTAAATTTTGGTTTTTTTAAGTTCCAGCAGTTTTTTGCTTTTTTCTCCACCCTGGGCGCCGCCCTGCTTTATTGGAACATTAAAGAAATTTTTTCCCGGAAAAAAGAAATTGTGGACAGCGACATTTTTGTTATGCTGACCGTCTGCAAAATTTACGCCGCGGCCGTGACTTTTGGCGCGGCCATGGCGATTCTGCGCAACTTCTGCCTGCCGCCGCAGTATTTTTCCCTCATAGTTTTTTGTGTCAGCTTTTCCCTGATTTTCCAGGCCCTGTTCCAGCATCGGCTGACGACTGTCAAAAATTTAACAGCAGCTTTTTTTATTAGCTTAGCCCAAGCATTAACGGCTTTTTTTGTCTACGCTAATTGGGGTTTCAATTTTTACACCGCGGCCGCGTTTCTAACAGTCACTTATAACCTGTTATGGGGCAGCTTTCATTACTATTTGGACCGCGCGTTAAGCCTGAAAGCCTTTGTGGAAATTTTATTTATTTCTTTGATTGTTGGAGCTATGCTTTTTGGGGTAACAAATTTTAAAGCCAGGCTGCTTGACGGGTGTGATTATAGAAATTTGAGTATTTAGAAAATATTTGAAAAGCAAAATCCCCCGGAAAATCGAGTCCGGGGGATTTTAATAGCCAAAATCGTGTTGAGGTTAGATTGTCTTGGTTTGGGTGATCTCATCTACACGAATTTGATGTTTGAGTAACTCGTCGGTAACGTGTTGCAATTGGTTAGCTGGGACAGTTGCTTCAATAAATTGTCCTGCAACACTCAAACTGTCTCTGTCTGTTTGTAAGCCTTTTGCTGTAAGCAACCAGGTCGCGCTCCAGAATTTATGCCGGAGCTCTCGCTCTTTGTCCGGCAATCCAGGCGGCAGCTGGGGAACGTAATATAGAAATACTTTTATTTGTTCTCCCCCGACACTAGCAACATCGTTTTCCATATGCCCATCTTTTTTCATATTCCCCTCTTTGAATTTTATCCTTTGTTTAAACCCAGTACATAAAAGCTATTACTGCTAAAGCAATCAACAAAACCACGAGGTTGTTGATTTTTTTGTCTACGTGCGCGAGTTTTTTTTCCGCGGCTTGCTTTAAATCAGAACCCGCCAAAAATAGCAGGACTAATCCGACAATTAAAATTAAATAGCGGTTAGAGTCGTAAGCTTTCATACCGCCCGCGGCATTGCCCACAATCCCTGGAGCAGAAACTTTATTGTCTGCTTGGCTTTTGGGAGTTGCAGTAGCTATAGTTTGATTTTTGGACGGAAAATAAAAATTGGCGTCCGGATTAGCGACCGCTATTTCTGTGCCTTTTGGCGGGACACTGGACACGGGTGCTGTCTGGGGCTGGGCAGCGGCAGCCGGTGGTGGCGGAGCAGGCACAGGCTTTGCTGGTAAGGGTGGGGGAGTCGCAGGTTTGCTGGAAACTTTTGGCGGAGCGGGCGGAAGCGAAGCAGTGGTTTTTTTAGGCTTTGGCGCAGAAGCCAGGGTGCCAAAAGTATTGACAATGGCGGAGTGGTAGCGGCCTTGCGAGTTGTCGCCGAAAGCCAGGCCTAAGCCGTCGTCTTTAAAGCCTTCCTGCAAAATATTGGCCCGGTGCGTGGGGCTGTTCATCCAGGCGGCCACCAGGCTGTCGGTGTCGTAAAATTCAATGGCCAAATTTTCCCCCAGCTGAACATAAGGCGCGTAGCCGGCAGCCATAATCCTGTCCCAAATATAATGTCCGTCGGGATCGATATGGGCAAAATAATGACGCGCTTGCATGTCGTCAGCTTTGCTCTGGCCGGCGAAAGTCAATTTGCTGTTGGTGTTTAAAGTCACCAGATTCCTCAAAGAGCGTTGCTGATTTACAGCTGTTAGGATGTTGTCTGGGGTTAAATCGGAAGCCAGGATTAAATTGTCTTGCGGAAAAATTAGAGCTGCTAAAAATTTAGCTGTCAAAAACAGCACCAGCAAGATTGCCAGGTTACCGGCATTAAGAAGACCGCTCTCAGCCTGTTTGTAAAGCGCCTGTTTAGGCTTTAAATTCGAATCAATTTGATTGTTTTGTTCCATAATTACAGGCATATTTTAGCATTTAATTCAGGACTTGACCCCGTTAGAGTTTTCTAAAAGCTAATCAATTTGTTAATATTATTGATAATTTAGTTGATTTTCTATTGCCTGGATATTATATAGAATTCTAACGGGGTTGACAAATCCATTTTTTTGTGATAGTATATTAAGTTATGACTGAAGATAAAGCTATAAAAAAATATCCTGTCACCACAGGGGAAGTGGCCAAAATGCTTGGTCTGCCTTCGGCAGCGGTAAATTTGCCTTTAGGCACCTTTACACCCAAGACTGGCTCTTTGGGTGATTTGCCCATTGCTAATTTGCCAATAGGGGAAGTCGGGGATCGGAAGTCAGAAGCTGGAAGTCGGGGATCGGAAAACGGAGACAAACCCAAGTTTCACAAGCCAGCCAACTACTCGTCCGCAGCCGGTCATCGCATAGAGTCCTTAAACCAGCAGCAGGCTAAACAGTCGGCCGCGTTTAGAATTGGCAAAGTTATTTTGCCTTATGCCGCCATTTTCACTATCGGCCTTTTTTTGTACTATTTCTTTTTTACCGGCGTAGATTTTGGCTCAATCTTCAAATCTCTCCCCAAGGCAGCTACAACAAAAGAAAGCCTGCTGCAGCAGCTGGAAAAGCAAAATTTGCAGGCTTACCAAACTTGGATAAGCGGCTTTTATTATGATGTGCAGGATGCCAAAATCGTCGATCCCGAAACTGACAATTCCGGCAACGGCCTGTCAAACTTTCAAAAGTATCTTTTAAATTTAAACCCAAAAGCTTATGATACTTTAGGTTTAGGCCAGGCTGACAGCCAGGCTTTAGCTATGGGAATTAATCCGTTGACCGGTTTAAGCCTGACACAAGATCAAAAATCCGTAGTTGATAAATATGTGGATTTGGAAGTGGCCAGCAACCGGTTGGCGCTAAATCGGCTGCAGCAACCCGAAAGGGTTGCCGGGGTTAACACAAATAATTCGGGCACGGCGCCAGGCGTCATAAATCCCCAGCCGTCGGTCAGCGGCACTCCCAGGCCGCCGGTAAATACCGGAGCTGATTTGAATTTTGCCTCAAGCAACCCAAATGACTGGGTTGTCGTCAACATCCAGGTGGCAGGGCGGCTGGAAATCCCATCACTGAAAATCAACGCCCCGATTATTTGGAGCAAACAGCCTGCAAGTTTTGAAAACGATTTGCGCGCCGGTGTCATTCACTATCCGGGTACGGCCATGCCCGGTCAAATTGGCACCACCTATATTTCCGGTCACAGCAGTAACTACCTTTGGGCAAAAGGTGAATATAATACGATTTTTTCTCATTTGGGCGATTTAGCTGACAATACATCCGTAAAAATTACAGTTGTGCAAAAAAACGGCAAGGACGCCTTTTTCCATTATGTGGTTACAGGCCGAAAAGAGTATTCTCCCACGGACCAGAAGCAATTTGAAAACTCCGGCAAATCGGTTGTGGCTCTTTCCACCTGCTGGCCAGTTGGTTCAACGGCAAAAAGGCTGGTAGTGTTTGCTGAATTGACCCAAGTAGAGAAATAATCGCATATAAAAGCCGAAAAAAAACTTGACAAAAGCTTAAAAAAATTTTATAATTACAGGTTATAATTAACACCACATTAAATTAACCAATTCTCAATCTTTAAATCTATGACCAAATCCCAATCGCTTTTTAAAACAAAATTGAGCCTGACGGTTTTTGTATTTGGCGTAATTTTTGTTGGCTCTGTTTTTACTTTCATTCCCAGAAAAATGGAAGTCGCCAGATCTGAAAATTGTACTAATCAAGCGCCAACCGTTGCTACTTTAAACCCTTTTCCTATAACCTGGGATTATAATTCCAGGCTTGTTACCTGTAATGATTATGCTCCTATTGCCGTTACCAATACTGCGGCAGAAAATTATAGCTCTTCAGCGGCGGCTTGGCCCGGGGAAGAGTTGTCAGTTTCAATTTACGTGCACGATGGAGCGCAACAGGGATTGGATGAAGATGATACGACTGCCCGCAACGTTCACGGAAACATTTTTATTAACGGCAAGACCATCAGCACGAGCTTTTCCGGTTCCAACACTAATACCAAGACCGGCAGTGTAAATATAGACTTACCGCTTGGCGGCAGCCTGCAATTTGTCCCGGGTAGCGGTCAATTTTTGGATGCTCAAAAATATCTCATTTCCGGAAACGATAATTTAGGCAATACAAATTTAGGAGCAAATGCGGGAGTTTTTGACATGGGAGATATGCGCGCTTGCTTTGAATTTGCCAAATTTTATCGTTTTAGGGTCAGAGTCGTGGCTCCGCCAGTCCAGCCCCAACCCACCGGCAGGATTGGAGCCCTTTTGAAAGACCAGGACTGCCCCGCAACCACCCGGGATGCGATAGTCAGCTGGACCGTTAATCCTGACGTAAAACAGTCTGCGGTTTATGTGACTGACAACAATGGCGCTCCGCAATACTTTAGCGGTTTGCTTCAAGCTGAAAATGTGCCTGCGCAATATTTGACGCCGGAGCATACTTATACTTTCATCCTTTATAATGTCATCACGCCTGTAAGCAGTGAGCAGGAACTTGGCAGAACTAAAATAACTATTCCCAAAATTGATTGTGGCGGCGGCGGCGGGCCAACTCCTTCAGGCACGATTACCGTAGATAACCCAAACCAGGATTGTTCTTCCGGTACCTTCAACACCCCGGTAAGATGGTCTGTTCAGAATGTTTCTCAGGCAGCAGTTTATGTGTCTGATAATAACCAAACCCCACAATATTTTAGCGGTTTAATAAAAGGACCTCAGCAAGCTTTGGGTTTGCAGCCGCGTCACACCTATACTTTTATTTTATACAATGTCATAACTCCGGGAAAGAACGAAGTCAAACTCGACAATATTTCTTTGACCATACCGCCGCTTAGCTGTGGTGGCGGATCAAATTTAGTTTGTGTAGCCAGCCCGACAACTGCCAATGTAAACCAGGATGTGACTTTTACAGCAACCGGCGGCAGCGCTCCTTATAATTGGTTTTCTGAAGCGGGAGTCAACGATGGCAACGGTCAAAGCATTGCCTTACGTTTTTCTTATGGCCCAAAACGAACAATGAAAGTTGTTGATGGCGATGGCAAAGAGGCAACTTGCAGTGTGACAATCAACACACCACCCCCTCAACCCCCTAATCCTCCAACTATCTTTACGGCTACGGCAACCGCAACTGCCTCTGCTTCAGCTACTGTGGTTTGTCCGGATGGCACTACTGCGACTGCTACAGCAACCGCAACGGCTTTTGCAACTGCGAGCAGTAACATTAGTCAGGCAGATGCGAAAAATAAAGCCCAAGCCCAAGCCCAAGCTAATGCCGAAAGTCAGGCAAAAGCTAATGCCGAAGCCCAGGCTAGAGCCAAATGCCCAAACAACCCACCGCCTTGCGTGAGTAACGCTAACTTTGCCCTAAATGCATCTGCTCCAACCAAAACCGGTTCAACTTATTCCACTACCTTGACCTGGTCTTCAACCGGTAATCATCAAATTAAAATTACCCAGGTTAATCCGGGATCAACATCGGAAATTAATTTAACTACCGGCCCAGCCAGCGGCAGTTTTAATGCGGGTGGTTTACAAGCCGGCAGCACTTATATTTTTAAAATGTATGATGCTAATTGCGGAACGTTCTTAACCTCAACCCAGGTTATAACTCCGGGTTTGCCGGGCCAACTGATTTGCTTTGCCTCGGCCTCGGCAATTAGCCCGGGCCAGGCGGCTAACTTTACTCTTACTGGTGGAGCAGCGCCTTATAATTGGAGCGGTGACGGCAACCCCGCATCGGGCAGCGGCCCAACCTATAATCCGGTATATAACAATGCTTCACAGAGCGCTGTAACCCATACTGTACAAGTATCCAGCAGTGACGGACAAACAACCAGCTGCAGTGTGATTGTCAACGGTCAACCCTCGACTGGCGGAGGCGGCGGAAATAATTGTACTAACAATTCCTGCAACACGACTACAACCAACACTTGCGTTAACAATTCCTGCAGCACTGTTTATATTACTTCCGGCGGCAATGTGGTTCCGGCCAATCAATTCAGCCAGCTGTCCATAACCAAGCAAGTCAGAAATTTCGGCAGCGGCAGTTTTCAAAACACTGTCACTGCCAACAACGGAGAGAGTATTGAATTCCAAATTGTTATCCGCAACAGCGGAAACTACCTCGCCAATAATGTCAGAATTAACGACAATTTGCCTTCGGGTTTAAGTTTTGTTTCCGGCAATTTCCAGAATGATTATTACATTGGTAACTTAAACGCGGGCGACAGCCGCACGATTACATTTCAGGCGCGCGTTAATACAGGTGGCTCAAACAGCATCCAAAATATTGCAACAGCCACATCGGATAACGCCGGTCAAGTTTCAGCCAGCGCTTGGGTATTTGTCAATACCGGCACTGTGGCAGGCGGCAACGTTAGTTTAACCTACAGCAAGCGCGCGTTTAATCAAACTAAGAATTCCGACGCAACATCGGTTAGCGCCGCGCGCGAAGACTATATAACCTACACTTTAACCGTAACTAACAACGGCAATTCGCCGGCAAACAATTTCGTCATGACTGACGATTTGTCCCAGGTCCTGCCATACAGCGACATAGTGGACAATGGCGGGGGAACACTCAATGGTAATGTCATAAATTATCCGGGAATTACAGTGCCACAAGGCGGAAGTGTTTCCAAAAGCTTTAAGGTTAGAGTTAAATTTGCTTTAGCCGGTAATTTGAGCTATGTGATGACCAACACCTACGGCAATACTGTTACGGTGAAAATTAACAGCCCGCAAGTTTTAGGCGCTTTTACCGCCCCTAAAACCGGCGCTGACACTTTAGGTTTTACCTTTGCCAGCGTGTTCACAGCTGCGGCAGTTGTGGTCAGAAAAAGAAAGTATTTGTTCAGGCTGATTTTTACTTAAAAGCGCTGAATGGACGCTGATACGTACGCTGATATTTCGCTGAAACAATAAGGGCGGGCAATTTTGCCCGCCCTTATTAGTGCCTTGCAATCTTTTAATTAAATAGTTATTATTCAGTCAACAGCAAAAAAACCAAAACAAAAGCAGCTTTGAAAAGGGCTGTTTTTTAAATACATCGAATCTATGAATGGAACGAATCAACGAATACTCTATGAATCTGCGAATTGGTTTAATTCATACACCTACGTAGGTTCCCTCGCTTGGCCTCGATTTATATGGACAACCAATATCTTCTAGAACTAATAAATGAAGCCAGCAGCCGCGGAGGCGGGATGGTTTTGAATTTGGACGGCGAGCCCGCGGTTGTGGTTTTGACCGTGGAAAGATATAATTTGCTTATGCAAAAAGATTTAATAACCAAGAGCCAAGAATCCAAGAGGGGAAAAAATCAGAAAGTTTTGGTAACCGGCGGGGCTGGATACATTGGGGGTCATTTGGTTAAAGAACTTATTAAGGCTGGTTATGAAGTCGTGGTTTTAGATAATCTTTCAACCGGCAGAAGAGAAAACGTGGATGAAGCCACCACCTTTGTCGAAGGAGATTTGGCCGACGAAAACCTTTTAACAGATTTATTTTCTAACAACGAATTTGAGGCTGTTTTTCATTTAGCTGCCAGTTTGGAAGTTGAAGAATCTGTCAGGGAACCCCAAAAATATCTTGAAAACAATGCCATTAAGACATTTAAATTACTCAAAGCAATGGATGAGGCGGGCTGTAGAAAAATTATTTTTTCTTCCACGGCCGCTGTTTATGGTCCAAACGAAAATCTTATTGCCGAAATTTCGCCACTCAAACCCAATAATCCTTATGGCGCCAGCAAGCTGTTGGCAGAGCGGATAATAAAATATTTTTGTGAACACATGGGATTTTCTGCTGTTGTATTTCGTTATTTTAATGCCTGCGGTTTTGCCCCGGGTACAAACATTGTACCCACTCACCAGTCACATTTAATTTATAATGTCATGATGGTGGCAAAAGGCGAACAACCAAATTTGCAGGTTTTTGGCAAAGATTATAACACTTTTGACGGTACCTGCGTAAGGGACTATGTGCACGTTTTAGACGTGGCCTATCCGCACATTCTGGCATTGGAAAAATTAGATTTTGGACCTATGTTTGAAGTTTACAATATTGGCAGCGGAAAAGGCAGCAGCGTTGAGCAGGTCGCCAATACCGCCGCGGAAGTTATTAACAAAATCATCCCCATGGAGATTGCACCACGCAGGGCAGGGGACGCGGCAATCACGGTTTCCGACAATTCCAAACTTAGAACCGGTTTGGGTTATGAACTGAAATACAGCAACTTAGAAAATATTATCAACACAAGCTGGGAAGTAATTAAGAACATTTAGCGATTTTTTAGAAACAAATCAGGACCAAACCCGTCTATAAATTATATGTAGCCGGGTTTTGTGTTATAATTTGGGAGACGCGGATCTGACGCAGAATTTAAGGCGGATTTTTCGCGCCTGCCTGCCGGCAGGCAGGGAAGATGAAAATTATAACATCATCAATGACAAAATTATCGGTAATAATCCCCGCGTACAACGAAGAACATCGCATAGGACAAACTTTGCTTTCCGTAAGCCAATATTTAAAAAAACAGTCTTATAATTATGAAATTTTGGTGGTGATTGATGGAGCTAAAGACAAAACCAATGAGATTGTCGAAGGTTTAAAATCACAAGTAAGTAATTTAAAAATTTTTAACAATCCGCAAAATCACGGCAAAGGCTATGTGGTGAGACAGGGCATGCTCGCTGCTGATGGCGATGTCCGCTTGTTTATGGATGCGGACAATTCCACCAAAATAGATGAAGTTCAAAAAATGATTCCGCTTTTTGATCAAGGTTTTAATATCGTAATTGGTTCAAGACGGATTAAAGGTTCGGTTATAGCTATACATCAACCATGGTTTAGAGATTTGTTGGGTGGTGTCTTTCGTTTAATTGTGCACACAATGGTCCCCATGGGAGTTAGTGATTCCCAATGCGGTTTTAAGGCCTTTTCAGGTGAAGCCGCAAATATTATTTTTCCAAGACAAACAATTTATCGCTGGGCTTTTGATGTAGAGCTTTTAGCGATTGTCAGAAAGTATAAGTTAAAGATCGCAGAAATAGCCATCACATGGGTGAACGATACCGAGAGCCACGTAAAATTTACGGGCATGGTAAATATGCTTTTTGAAGTTTTTAAAGTTAGATTAAATTTGTGGACCGGAAAGTATAAGTGATTGACAAGAATGACAAGATTTAAAAGATTGACAAGATTAATATGCGTTGTGATAACCTTGTTTTTTATTTTTGCGCAAAATTTTGTTATTCTTCAGGCCTCGGCAAGTGACAGCATTGCATCAAGTTTTATAATCAAATTAATAAGTTATAAAAATTACGACCAGCTTGTTCAGGTGGGGACAAACGTAAAAAAAAGGTTTGCCGAAAGCAACAATCAGCAATTTCAAAATATTTACACCTTTGACTCAATTTTTTCCGCCAATGATTTGAAAAGTTATTTGGCGGGTAACTTTGTTTATTTGGAAGAGCAGAAGGTTTTTAAAACCCAGGATGTTTTTGCCAATGACCCTGGCTTTACTACAGATTCGCGCAACATTGACAGGCAGTGGGGTCTGGCTAGGGCGGGTTTTAATGCCGCTTGGCAAAAAACCACGGGAAGCACCAATAATATTGTTGCCATAGTTGACACCGGTATTGACGAAACCCACGAAGACTTAAGGGGCGCCAGTTTTGCGCCGGGTTTTGATTTTATCTCCCGCCAGCCCATTGTCAACGGCGCCGATTCCGATGATAACGGACATGGCACTTTGGTGGCGGGCATCTTAGGCGCCAGAGCCAACAACGCTATTGGCATTGCCGGCGCAAACTGGCAAATTACATTGATGCCGCTAAAAGCGCTGGACGCAAGCGGCAAAGGCGACGCCGTTTCCGTGTCCGAAGCTTTAGTTTGGGCGGCTGACCACGGCGCTCAGTTCATTAATTTAAGTCTGGGAGGCCTTGGTTTTGGGCATGACACAACATTGGCTAACGCCATAACTTACGCTTTCAACAAAAACCTGCTTATGGTCGCGGCCGCGGGGAACGATGCTGCTGCAGACGGAGGAAATTTAGACATCAATCCGGTTTTTCCGGTTTGTGACGATAATAATTTTAATATGGTTATTGGCGTGGCGGCCACGGATCAGAACGACATAAAAACTCAATTTTCCAACTTTGGGAAAAACTGCATAGATGTAACCGCGCCAGGCAAAAGGATTCTTTCTACAATCAATTTTGATCCGTTAACCCAACGGCCGTCGCCCAACTCTTACGCTTATGGCTCCGGCACTTCGCTGGCCGTGCCCTTTGTAGTGGGTGAAGCGGCTTTAATCAGGTCCTTGTACCCGCAAGCCACCAATGTGCAAATCCGCGACCGGATAATCAGCACGGCGGAATCCGTGGATGGCTTAAATTTGTCCCAATGCGGCGGCTCCTGCCGTTGGTTTTTAGGAGCCGGCAGGATAAATGCCGCCGCGAGCCTTAAAGCAGAAATAGCTTTTGGTTTTAAGGAAGGCGATTTAATTAAAGTATCTGACTTAAACGGAGCGGTTTACGAGATTATTGGCGGGCAAAGACGGCTGGTTTCGCCGTTTGTCTACAACCAGCGTTTTGCCGCGGCCAGTTTTAAAAGCGCCAGTTTCAGGCAATTAAGCAATTTCCCGGAGGGTTCGTATGTTACCCCGACAGACGGCACTTTGGTAAAATATGACTTGAGTCCGACGGTTTACTATATTCAAAATGGCCAAAAGTTCCCGGTGACTTTCCAGGTTTTTAAGCAAAGGGGATTAAGTTTTAGCAGTGTCAATACTTTAAGCGTGATGGAGCTGGATTCCTGGGTTACTGCCGGCTTTTTGGCTCCGGCGGAGGGCAGCTTGCTAAAAACCGCCGGTAGCAAGACCGTGTATTGGGTGGTTGGCCAGATGTTGCACCCCATAAATTATAAATTTTTTGTGGAAAGAGGTCTAAGTATTTTTCCAATATTTGTAATTTCCGAAGCCGACATTAACGGGTTTGCGAAAGGGGAGGGGTATATCAGGTAAATCGGAGGCATTGGAGAATCGGAGCAATCGGATTCCGATATCTGCGATTCTCCGATTTGCCCGATTCCCCTAAAATAATTTTATTAAGATGAAAAAAGACAAAATTGTAAAAATTATCTCAATCGGATTATTGTTGCTGATTCCGACCGCCATTCTTGCCCAAAGCGTTGACCCTAATTTTAATCCCAACAAGCTGGTTGACGACAAGGTCTTTGCCGA
>JAHFJK010000063.1 GCA_023245915.1 Candidatus Doudnabacteria bacterium
TGGATTTTTTTGCCTCTGCCCTGCTTTAAGACTTTGCCTTGCACGGTTACGCCGGCAAGGTAAGGTTTGCCAAAGTTAACATCGCTTCCAGAAAAAGTAAAAAGAACTTTGTCAAAAGTTATATTTGTTCCTTCATCAGCAGCCAGTTTTTCTACCTGGATTTTGTCGCCTTTGGAAACCAAATACTGTTTTCCGCCGGATTCAAAAATTGAAATCATAAAAATTTTAGACTTCGACCTTGTGGAGAAGCTAAAATTTTTAGCTGTTGTTCTCGACAAGCTCGAACAATATTAAGATTTTGCTTTGATAATATTATCAAACCTGATGAGTTTCGTCAACGGGATCAACCCCTTTGCTTCCAGCGTATTCAAATAAATCGGGAATATGTGGGTGCTTACGTTTGTAAAGAATGACCGTAGTTAAGGCCAAAATCAACATTACCACGGATAAAAGCAGTAGTGCAATAAGTTTGCCCATGCTTTGCAAAAAGACCGCGGTTAGACCAAAAATTGCCGAAATCCCGTATAACACCAAAACCGCTTGACGCTGGCTTAAACCAATATCAAGGAGCCTAAAATGCAAATGTTGGCGGTCACCTTTAAAGGGGCTGCGATGGTACCAGACTCTTCTAATAATTACCCAGGCGACATCTAAAATGGGTATTCCCATAACTAAAAGAGCAGTGGCAATTTTAGCGCCTAAAATTACAGACAGCGTTCCAAGCATAAAGCCTAAAAACGTGCTGCCGCTCTCACCTAAAAAAATAGAGGCTGGATTAAAACCGTAAAGTAAAAATCCCAAAATCGCGCCGCTAAAAATTATGGCAATGCTGGCGGTAATAGGCTGGTTGACTTTTTCTGTCAGAGAAATGGCAAACATGGTCAAGCCACCAATAAAAGCCACACCTCCGCACAACCCGTCCAAACCGTCCAAAAATTTAGTAGTAAAAATCATGCCCATGAGCCAAAGCCAGGCCAGCATAGCTGGCAGTGACAAGTTGAAAGTTGAAAGTTGAAAGTGGTAACCGATAAAAATTGGGGCGCCGCCAAAAGGGTTAGTCAGGAATTTTATACCCACCCCAATCCCCGACCAGACCACAACAGCGCTAGCTATTGCTGGAAACAGCCATAAAATTTTTGGCGGCAGGTTATATTTATCGTCTAAAATTCCGCCCACAATTAAGATTAGTCCGCCAAAAATTATGGCGCAGAAAAATTTTAAAGGCACAATGTTGAGGTTTGGAGCTCCTAATTTTAAATAAACCAAAATCGCGATGAGAAAAGAGAGGTATATCGCGACTCCCCCCAGCAACGCGGCCGGCCGGTTGTGGATTTTCCGGCTTTGGTTGGGAAAATCCAAAAATCCCCGCCTTGCCGCCACATCCCGCATTATTGGCGTAAGCAATGCCGACACAGCCAGAGCCAGGAGGAAGAAAAGAAGATAATTCATTAATGACAAAAATTAAATAAATGAACAAAAATGACAAAAATAAATTGCACCCATGAATTTTTTAACTTTTGCCATTTGTGTCATTTTTGCTCATTTATTACTCTCATCTCCTTCATCATCAGTCCCGTGTTCTCTCCCTTGCGCGCCTTGGGCGTAATCCAAAATTCCAAATACCGGCCAAACATCAGCCGCGTCTGCGCTTCCACGGCCGGCAGACTGCCAAAAACCACCGAAGCTAAGGGCACTAAAAACCATTGCAGGTACATCATGACACTCCTAAATACGCTGTATCGTTTGGGGCGGGGCGGCAAGAGTATCAAATTAATATAAACGCTAAAAATTAAAAAGAACGTCGCAATGGTCATTAAGCTTTTAGTCACCAGTGGAAGATTGTAACCTACCGAACTGTTGATGAATGCGTCGCCGCCCAAAAACAGTGGCAGCCAGCCCAAAAATGAAATTAAAATGCTCGCGGTTCCCCAGTTGAAATTGCCTTCCACGTATTGGTAGAGTTTGCGTGTTTTGTCCCAAAAAGGGGCGCTGCTTTTTAAAAGAGCCGGCAGCAAATGCGGATAATATTCGACGTTGTAAGCCCAGCGGCGTTTTTGTTTGTACTGGTTAATTAAAGTTTGCCATAAAGAGCGGGCCAGGCAGGTGTCTAAAGAGATGGGGATAAACAGCGGCGCCACCCAATAGTTGCCCTTGTAATGCAAATAACATTGCCAATAAATGTAGCCATCTTCGTTGATAATATCTTTTTTCCAAAAACCTACATCCAGCAAAGCTTTGAGGGTCATAGTGTGGGAAGAGAAAGTCCGCAGCCGGTCCGGCCGGCTGCTTTCCAAAAATTGCCAGAAAGAATTGGAAACCGAAACCACGCGCACCACAGCAGGAGTGTCCCAAATATTGTTATTGTAAACAGATATGGGCTGGTAGCTGGTCTGGTAGGGCTTTTCTACGGTTAAGAATTCGTACATGACCCGGGCAAAATACTGGGGATGGACAATAGTGTCGGAATCAAAATTGGAAACCAAAACCTGGTCCACCCCAATGCCTAAATTTAAAAGCTGCGGTAAAACAGTTTCCATCGCATATGACGCGTTCGCGCTCTTGCCTTTAATTTCGCCTGCCAGGCCCTCGGGGTGAATGGCAGTAAAGAATTTTAAAAAATGGTGTTCATATTTCTGTTTAATTTGTTTTGAAACTTCTTGCGCGCCCAAGCCGGCCCCCTCTTCACTGGCCAAAAGAAGCATCATTTTGTCTTTGGGATAAACACTTTTGGCGAGCGCGGAAAAAGTGGAATCTAGAATTTCAAAATTTTCATTGCTGAAGGGAATTAAGACCAGATGATAAAAATTTAAATAATCGGCGCGGCTTAAGCCCTCGGCAATTTTTGCCTGGATTTTTATTAATTCTCCTTTGTAAAGTTTGCGGGCTACGTTGGTTTTGGCTTTTTGGCTTTTTAAATTTAAAAATTCGGCAAATTGGTTAAAATTTGCCAGTTGGACGTTAAAGTCCAGCCAGTCGATTGTAACCGCTACACGGAATTTCCGGTAAGCCGTAATTAAATGGGTCGCGGTGTTGATGGCTTTAAGCACCCAGTAAAAATCAAAACATACAATAAATAAAGCCGCCCAAATTGGACGAAAGGCGGAGAGGATTACCGCGCCAAAAAATACCGTCCACAGCTGAAGGCCGGGCAGGATTTCCCAGAAGCGGTCGTTGAAGGTACGTTTTCTAAACACAAATCTTTTATTAAAGAGATCCCTCTCTCGCTTCGCCTGCCTTCCGGCAGGCTCGCTCGCTCGGGATTAAAGCTATTAATAATTTATTTAAAGTTTATCAGTTTATTTTTATCAAAAACAAAGTGGCGGCAAGCAAAATTGTCTGCCCGAACAAGCTGGCAAAAACCGGAAGCCAGGAAAAAAGTTCATGCCTGTCTCTGACCGCGCGATAAACCGCGAAGTTGACGGCGGATATTGCCAATCCCACAGCAGGAATAAAATAAAGATTGCTGCCTCTGCCGTACCATAATACTCCGGCCAGGACATTGTAGCGTAAAGCCAAAGTCGTGCTGACTGAATGAATTTTGAAAAAAATCACCAAAAATGTTATAATATTTAAAATTAGGCACAAGGCCCAAAGAAACCAAATATTCTTTAAGTAAGACAATATTTTTGATCTTAAACCGGCAATTTGCATAGATTTGGCTTCCAGAGTATATCAAAAATACAGGTTTTTATCCACCAAAAATGGCAAAGCTTAATTTATATTTATAGTTGCCATCCTAAGCGACTGTAAGCAAAGTTGAGGAGGAGCGAGGGATTTCAAAATTTTTCATGACATATCAACAAAAAATTTTACTTCTGGCAATCATGCTGATTGCGGTTTTTTTCCGTTTTTACCAGATTAGGGAAATGCCCGGCGGACTGTTTCCTGACGAAGCGGCTAACGGGCTGGATATCAATTTAATGCAGCAGGGCCACCTGCAGCCGTTTTACGAAAGAGGCAACGGCCGCGAAGCTTTGTTTTTTTATATGCTCTGGGGAAGTATATCGGTTTTGGGCAAAGGCCCCTGGCAGCACCATATTGTGTCGGCGGTGATTGGGGTTTTGTCCGTGCTTGCCTGTTTTTTAGTTACGAGAAGGTTGTTTATGATGGATGCAAACGGCTCCCCCTCTTTTTCTAAAGAGGGGGTCGGGGGAAATTCTGGTTCCAACCGCGCTACCAACATCGCCCTGCTGGCCGCATTTTTTATGGCAGTGTCCAGCTGGCATATAGTTTTGTCGCGGACGGCTTTCCGGGCAATTCAGATTCCCCTGTTTTCCTCGCTGACTTTTTATTTTTTGCTTTGCGCTTACCAATCAAGGCTGCCCTCTCCAATTCATCCGCCTCGGCTCGCGCCGAGCGAGACGGGTGGAGAGGGGCAGGGGGAGAGGTTGAATCGAAGGGCTTATCTGTACGCTTTCCTAGCCGGTGTGGCCTTCGCTTTAGGTTTTTATACGTATATTGCTTTTAGAATAATGCTTCCTATACTAGTGATGCTTTTATTTTTGCCGTTGCTAAGTCATCTGAAAAAATTTACATTTGTACAAACTTTCAGACAATACTGGAAAACAGCTTTATTTTTTTTAATGGGATCTGTGCTTGTAATTTTACCAATCGGTAAATATTTTTACCAGCATCCCGGCTCTTTTGTCGGCCGCGCCAGCCAGGTGAGCATTTTTAATCCTCAACTTTACACCATAAATGGTCAGCAGCTTCACGACAAGCCTCCCCTCTCAACTGTCTTGCCGGTTGCGGTCGAGGTTTTTAAAACCCAAATGCTGGGGTTTTTTACTGCTGGAGATTTAAACTGGCGTTCCAATATTTCCGGCTACCCGTTTCTTTCCCTGTTAGTTAGTCTGTTTTTTGGCATTGGATTAATTTTGTGTTCGGTTTTTGCAATGGGCTATTTTTTTTCACCGCATAAACGTACCGGCTGGTGGAAATATTTTTTGCTTTTTGGCTGGTTTTTTGGAATGATGCTGCCCGTGGTTACCACGGCTGAAGGCATCCCTCACGGTTTGCGCGGAATTGGCGTTATTCCGGCTGTCTTTATAATTAGCGCCTGGGCTTTATATGAATTCGCGCGGATGATTATAAAGCTTCACAAGAAATTATGGCAGCATGTTTTGTATCACGGCAACGATCCGCAATGGGTCAGACAACATCATTTTATTCCGTTGCGATTACGGTTGGTGAATATCGGTGGAAAAGTACTTGTGATTGGATTCTTTTTCGCGTTACTCTCCCAGTCTTATTTCCTGTATTTTGTTTACGCCGCAAATAGCCCGGAAAATTTTTATTATTTCCGTTCGGATTTGACAAAGGTTAGTCAGTATTTGTTTGAGCGCTGCGACAAAGCTCATACTTACTTAATATTAGATAAATTTTCAGTCCAGACCACCGATTATCTAACGTCTGACTGGCACGGAAATTTTGACAGTCCCTGCAATGTCCCCTACCAGCAAGTTGACCCGGAAAGCGCCTGGCAGCTTTCTAGTTTAACTGCCAGCGATGAAGTAGTCTTTACCCAGTCAACCATCTTTGACATAAAAAAGTTCAAACAATATCATCTCCAATTTCATTTGAAAGAGGAAGCTCAAAATAAATTCGGCCAGGCCGTTTTGGCAGTTTATAAAATTAGTAATTAATGCCGATATACAGATTTTTGGATTTTACAAATAACTACAGATTTTAACATCAGTAGTTATCTGTAAAATCTGTCCATCTGTAGATCGGAATAAAAATTATGAAACCAAAATACTGGGCAATAATTATTTTATCCACTCTCGCAATATCAGCGGGAGCGGTTTACTATGCCCGCCAACCCGCGGCAGACCCAGGCGGGCCGATTGTTGTGCACCATGAGATTAAAAACCCAACCGCTTCATCGACAATTGAAGATTTGAAGGATTGGAAGACTTATACAAATCAAAATTATGATGTTCAGCTTGCCTATCCAAAAGATTGGTTTGCCCTGCCTTTAGACCAAACAGCAACTTTGTGGAGGATTGCATTTAGTAACGTGAAGGATTTTGGCCCGCTTACAGATGAAAATTTAAAAAATAACGCAATCTTAGAAATAACAATATTAAACAACAAAAATCCAGAAAATTTAAGCCTCACGGATTGGTTTAATGGATATTTTAAAGATTCAGGGACCGAAATTTTAAGCCAGTCAAATGTGACTATTAGTGGGCAGCCAGCAATTAGAATTGAGGTTGTTGAATTAACCAAAAGAGCTCATTATTATTTAAGGCGAGGAAAAAATATTGTAGAAATTACGTACCCGACAGACAACCAACCGCAGTTTCAAGAAATATATAAACTAATCCTCTCCACTTTCAAATTTATTCCTCCATCAACGGACAGTTCAACTTGGAAGACTTATCGAAACGAGAAGTACGGGTTTGAGGTCAAATACCCCCCAAGTGTCGGCTCCTTTGAAGATAACTTTTCTCTTTCCTATGCTTATAATGTGTATCTTTGTCCATTACGTGGAGGTGCCATAGATTATAGATTGTTATCAGAAGAAGAATTTAATAAAGGCACTGAGATTGTCCGAGGTGCTGGTGATTGTAAAGCTATTTCCTTTCAAGAGTATGCCAAACATTTTGACCATAGTTATTATCCTTTGAAAGTAAACAAGCTGCCGGTTAGTGATACCAGCATCCAAGCTTATGAAGTGGTCTCAAATATGGAATACTCGAACAATATCGGAGAATTAATGACAACAGAAATTCATTCGGTTCTGGTTGAGGTTAAAGGAATTAAAGAGGTGAGAGCTATACAATTTGACTTGAAGAATAAAGCGATTAGTTCACAACAGGACCAAATCTTTTCGACCTTTAAATTTACTTCGCCTGCAATGATTGAAGCAGGGCAAGCGCAGACAGAAAATAGTTTTCAATATGATGAAATCATAAAGGAAAAAATTGGTATTAAAGGAGGAATTCTGCAAAACGCAGAAAAATCAGTTATCGTTAGTATTCCTCCATTGAAACAGGAAATGGAGTTTACTTTGAGTTTTAAAAGAAGCAATTTTGAAGTAAGGTCGGGGGTAGGATC
>JAHFJK010000064.1 GCA_023245915.1 Candidatus Doudnabacteria bacterium
AGACCGGATTGCTGCAAGTATTTTTCCGCCTTTTTTGCAATGTAGCGCGGGTCGCGGCTATAATTTTTTCTGCTTATAGGGTCGACAATATCACAAATTACGGAAAGCGTAGGTATTTGGAAAAAAGGGTCGAGCAGGGCTGTGTCGGCGTCAGGAATGAGCAGCATATCGCTTTCCTGGATGGCTTGGAAGCCTCTAATGGAGGAGCCGTCAAAGCCGTGGCCGTTTTCCCAAAAATCTTCGTTGACATAAGAAATAGGGATGGTGGTGTGCTGCCACAAACCGAACAAATCCGTAAACTTCATGTCGCAGAACTGGATATTTTTGTCTTTAATTAATTTGTAAACTCTTTCTGTCTTTGCCTCCATTTCGCTTTTTGGTATCATTGGTTTTACTTTCTCCCCCCTTGTAGATTAAAGATTTATGATTATAGATTAAAGTTTGATTGGAAAAATAATGGTGTTCGACCTTGTGGAGAACCTATTATTTTCATTACCGTTTGATAAAAAAACATCTTCTCCACTGGGGTCGAAGGATATTTTTCTTGCAGATCCTATCAAAACGCAAAAAACACCTGTATCATCTCCTGGTAAGTTGGGTGTTTTTTTGAATCTTAAAAATTTGATTTTACCCCGTTAGAAAAAATGCTGCTTATGGGTAATGTAAAAAGAACAAAATTTATCAAAAACCGCTAAAATTTATACGTTGTTTGATTTTCTAACGGGGTTTTATAGCCTTATTCTAACAGATAATAAATTGGTGTCAAATTCGATTAGCCAAAATTTTGATTTTAAAAGCACCAATTTTCCTAATATTGAAAGGCTCAACCGCGGTTGAGCCTTTCAATAAGTGTCGAAATGCGTTAAGTTTTTAAAGTCTTTTATCCGCTGTTTTATTTCACCATCGCTAATTTTTTCCAGGCGCTTTGTTCCCATTGCTTCCACACAAAATGAAGCCATTACCGAACCATATACGCAGGCTTTTTTTAAATTAGGCCAGCTGACATCATCGGTTTTTGCCAAATAGCCAAAGAAACCGCCGGCAAAGCTGTCGCCAGCACCCGTGGGATCAGCCGCATCTTCTAAAGGATAGCCAGGGAGATGGAACATCGAGGAACCGTGGCCGAAGAGCAAAAGCCCGTGTTCTCCGCGTTTGATCACAATAGTGGAGTTTTTTTTTATCATCAA
Organism: Candidatus Doudnabacteria bacterium; assembly: GCA_023245915.1. Taxonomy (GTDB): domain Bacteria; phylum Patescibacteriota; class Doudnabacteria; order UBA920; family UBA920; genus PALSA-1336. The sequence continues at coordinate 1,188 of JAHFJK010000064.1, forward strand.
AAAAATCTTTTTTGTGGCTTTCACTAAGTTATGTTCTTTCGACAGTTGTCGGGCTTCGGAGTCGTTAATTATCAAAACATCTACGAGCTTTAAAACCGTGGCTAGTTCTTTTGGCGTTTTTTCTATCCAGTAATTCATCGTGTCCAGGCCGACAAACTTTGGTTTTTCGATTTGCTGCAATACCTCGATTTGGAGAGAAGGATGAATGTTACCCAAAAAGACATAGCGGGATTTTTTGTGAGCTGGTGAGAGTTGGGGTTTGAAGTTTTCAAAAACATTTAAATGGGTAAAAAGCGTCAGGCGGGAATTCAAGTCAAAACTATATTCTCCGCCCCAGGTAAAAGTTTTGCCCCTAGCTTTTTGCAGACCACTAACATCAATTTTGGCGGCTTTCAATATTTTTTCATCGCTTACTTTAAAATCATCGCCAACTACCGCCACAATTGCAGGGCTTGCAAAACGGGTGGCAGCCAAAGAAAAATACGTCGCGCTGCCGCCCAGCGCTTTATCAGCTTTTCCAAATGGGGTTTTTATGGAATCTAAAGCTACGGAACCAATTATTAATAATCTCATGATAGAAGGAAGATTTTATGCTATTATAACAAAAGATTGCATTAATAAGTAGTTTTATGGCCGAAAAAAAGGAACTAAACCCGGATCAGCAAATAAAAGATTTAAAAGCTATGGTTGAGGAGTCGGAAGCTTTCAATATAAGGCAACGGGTCTTGTCACGGGAGTTTGCTGCTGGGGCATCAGATTTGATTGAAGAATCAAGAAGGGATAAGTTGATGGGTTTTTTGACTCGCGAAGCTTTTTTAGAGGAAGTAGCGGGTTATTTTGAACGTGAAAAAATTAAAGGAGAACAAGGGATAATGCACGGAGCGATTTTGTTTTTAGATGTGGATAAATTTAAGGACTTTAATACAAAATATGGGGAACCCGGCGGAGACAGAGCTTTACAAGAAGTTGCAAAAACCCTCCCTTCTATTTTGCATAGTAAAATAAGAAATGAGCTTAATAACGAACGCAGAAAAAACAGCCCGGGAGTGCCTGATATTTTTTGCAAATGGGGAGGTGAGGAGATTGTGGTTTTTTTACCAGGAGCAAAAGCACAAGAAACCTTGAAAAGCCTAATGCAACAAGAGAGAATTCCCAAATTGGGCGAAATCAAAGTTAAAATGTCTGTAAAAGAAAGTCCTGAACCGATGGAAGAAACATTGACTTTCAGCGGAGTGCTCGCAGATTATGTGCCTGGCAATTTACAGGGTTTGGAAAAAGAGTTAGATGCAAAAGTGGGTGAAGTAAGTAAGATGTTGCCCCAGGCTAAAGCAGAAGGAAGAAATAGGATTTTGTTATATAACGAAATTTAGCCTAAACTCCTTCTTAGCTTGGCCGCCTGTTCGATTAAAGGGGTAAGGTTTTTGCCGGAAGACAAAGCTTTATGGATTTTGGCCGAGAGCAGATGGTGTTTTTTTTCGTTTGCATATTTTGGTCCGAGGGGTTTGCCTAAATATTTTTCCAACCCAGTTACATCTTTTAAGATATTTTTCCAGGCTTGCGAGCGCTTTGCAAAATTAACCAGGCCGGGTTTGTATAAAAATTTTCCAGCAAAGTAAAGGTCGTGTTTCAAATTTACATAATTTTTTTCCAGCAGGTGGATCGAGCCTGTTTTTTTTGCGCTGGCAAGGCCGCGGCCGCTGCCAATAAGTTCCGGCGGAACGCCCAAAGAATACAGCGCGCCCGTAAAAGTAATGGCCCGCGGGAGTTTGACCTTGCCTTCGCCTCGGCTATAGCCAAAAAGCCCGATGTGCTGGACTCTTTCGCGGCGTTTGGGCATAAATCCAGCCAAGCGATTAATTAACGGCGCAATGCCTGAAATGGAATTTTTGTAAGCGGCTTCGAATGGTTTAATAAGTTTAATTACTGCCTGTTCTTCATCACTGCGCATTATTTTTGCCTTACCTTTGGGAAGCTGCTGTTCAAGCATTTTTACGGCTTTGATGACCGATGGTTTAGGAAAATCGTAACGAAAAGCGCTTTGGATAGTCACTGTGCGAATGCCTGGGTATTCTTTAATAAACCTTTGTGGCGCAAGGGGGTTTAAACCCCCGCGAAACGGAAGAGTGCCACAGCCTATGACTGGAAAGAGGGGGATTTTATGTCTTTGCTCAAATTTTTTAAACCTGGATAAAGCAATTTTAATTGCGAGCACGGTTGGAATTAAGCCTGAATTTAAGGCTGGATCGGAGCGGGCAACATAAGGCCGCAAATATGGAGGATTAAATTTAAATTTTTGGCGGTGGAGTTTTAAATATTTTTCTAAAATTTTGTCGGCATTTATTATGGTATCCACCATTTCAAAGAGTGGAATAATTAGCACATGGCTAAGTGAGTTTTTTTCAAAGCGGTTTAAAGGATGTTTTAAAGAGGTTATTTCCGCAAATGCTTCCTGAATTTGCAGCATTTCTTCGGCGCTCTCTGTCATTGGTAAAATTACTTCAAACAGAGGTGGGCTGTGCAGTCCCACTTGTTTGGCCAGGCCTGCCGATGAAGCAATGCCCATTAGCGCCCGGCTCATCCTAAATTCTGTTTCTACTTTGGGGTTGGGCAAACGGAAAGTTAAAAATTTTTCTTTGCCCAAAGGATGTTTTTTGAAAAATTCAAACTGCTCAGCAATTAGCCTTTCTAAGACAGATTCGTCCACTAACTTTCCTTCCCAATCCCACTTGTATTCGGAAATGCCTAAGTCGGCAAAATTCAAAAAACTTTCCCGCGCCTCTTCTATTGCGGGAATGTAAGGTTGATAATACCAAAACGGCCGGCCGGCGTGGTCAGGGTGCTGGGTGGCCATGGTGGCAGGGATTTTGCGGGATATTTTTTTCATTTTTTGGAGTATATTTACAACAAAGCTCGAACCTATTTTAGCAAAAATTTCTAAAAACAGATAGAAGGCCGCGCTCCGCGCGGCCTAACGCTTCTGATTGCACTCGGGCGGGGCGGGAATTCATTTTCCCCACACCCCTTTTTCTTCCCGCCCCGTCCTCGCTTTTTTGGGCTGGCGACGGAAACTAAAAATAAAAAAAGAATTTTGTAAAGTCGCTTGCCACCCGCCCAATGCGCGCGACTTTATCTATCGGCTCCCAAAACAACTTTATTAAGTACCAAAAAACTGCTATATTTTAAGTATGAATGAATTTGAAAAACCGAAACAACCAGATTTAGACACAAAAGACCAAGCCGTTATAGGTAAAACTGACTTGCCGTCGCAAAAGGAAATGCGGAGTGAATTTGAAAGTCACGAAGAGCAATATGACTACCTACAAAATGAACTGACAAATAGATTTAAAATAGTAGAAGTTCAATTTGAATCTGATTACGAGAGTTTAAACAAAAAGATTACTGCTCTAAGAAAAAAACAAATGCAACTGTGGCAATTAGGTTCTCTGTTAGATGACCCAAAAGAGGGGTGGTTTTATAAAAGTAGTAAAGAGCAAATAGGTAAAAAAATTGCAGAATTAGAAATTGCTTTAACAAAAATATCTCCTAAAAAAGTAGGTATTATTGGATTTAGAAAAAAAGTTGAAGACATGGGAAAAACAGCACCACTTAAACAACAAATCCAACGAGAAAGGGATAATCAAACAGAGTTAGACAGAAAAACAACAGAAGGGGCCGACTCGAATAAAAGAAAGTTGTCCGCAATGGCACAAGAGCTGGATATTGAAGAGCCTGTAACTAAGGACGAAATTGATTTAGCAATTCAGGTAATGAATGTGGAGGTAGATAATATAGCCAAACAACAAGAACAAATGAGACAAAAATTTATTTCGCAAAGAGATAGTTGGCCGATAGTTGGCTTAGCATCAGATGGTCAAATGCCTGAAATCAAACAAGTAGAAATTAGAGACAAAGAACTAGGAACGGCATTTGAAGTGGTAGCTTATGGCGGCAATGCTTATTTAGAAAGAACTTACATAGGAACTTGGCCTAGTATTCCAGAGGGCACACTTGGAGATCGTTATGGCGTATCTGATAAGGCAATTACTTTCGGAGCAGGCGAAAAGGAAGGGAAAAGGTATATAATTTTTCGGCAATTACAAAATATCCAAAACAGGGGCGGCTATCCATACACAGCATTACTTGACCCAGGAGAAGAGGTAAGACAAAAGTCTGATTTTAATGATGCTACGATTATTAGAAATATTTTAGCCGACCCTGTTTTGAAAAATTATATATTCAACGAGCCGGAAAAAATATTTGGCATGAGAACAATTTTATTATCAAGGCTTGAACAATCATATTTAAGAACCACGCCTCGTGGGAATACTACTTTAGAATCTTTTATTCAAGACACAGGAACAGAGCAATCACCCGTACTGTTCGACCAATCATCAATGGTAGAGCCTACCTCTGAAATACTTGCTCAAGCTATTGCAACTTTGCCTGAAGAAAAGCGAAAACGGTTCACATTTTTAATCAGGGGCGCTAAGGTTCACGGACAGTATTTTGGGGCACGGAATGTTTGGGACGCAGAAAGATAAATTTTCATTATCAAATTTAAAAAAGTTTTCGCCGCCAGCCCAAAAAGAGCGAGGGCGGGGCGGGAATTCATTTTCCCCACACCCCTTTTTCTTCCCGCCCCGCTCCGAGCGAAATCGTTGCAAGCGTAGCCCCGTCCCGCTTGCCGCCCTACGCCGGATTTCCGCCGCCTGCAGGACGAGGGCAAAATCGTTTTGGTGAATTGTTTTGGTCAATCCATCAGCCGGGGCGTCCGCCGCGTGCTTCAGGGCCTGGTGTTGTCGGATATCCGGCAGGCCGTATTCGCCCGGAAATGTCCGGATCGTCCTTACCTGTGGTTTTGCGATGAAGCCCAGAATTTCTTTTTGACCGAGAAGCTGCGCGAGAACATGTCCGACCTTCTAACAATGTCCAGGAGCTTCGGCAGCTTCTTTTTGTACCTCACGCAGAACATGTCTACGGCGGTTCAGGACGCCCGCATGCTGAAGGTCCTGTACACCAATATTCGCTGGTCCTTTTCGATGCGCGGTGAGCCTGGCGACTGCGCGTTTTTGAAATCGGCTCTGCCGGTAACCGGCCGCAGGCCGCGGCCCCGAACAGACCCGTTTGGGGAAAGGACGTTTTGTACTCCAGCTGAAGAACGAGGATTGCTTCTGGATGAGATTGCCAATTTGCCCGATCGCATCGGCTATTTGTGGTTGAAGACGCATACCGCCGAAGCCATTTCCATCCGAACGCCGGATTTGGCTCTACCCCCGGCCCGCGACCTTGAGGCGGCGATATTCGCGCTCACCGATTAATTAGTCGGTGCAAGGGGCGCGAATTTCAGCTTCCCTTACGGAAATGTGAGAACTGCCCTTCATTTCACATGGATGGAGGGTTTTTGTTTGCTTGAACCTGTGAGTCCGAAAATATCAAGAAGAGAACCTGGGAGGAAGTCGGAGGTTCAAATCCTCTCGCCCCGATTACGATGATTCAATGAGATACAGCCCGTTTCGGAACGGGCTCCGAACGAGCTGTAGTCGTTTTTGTAGATGCCAATCTTCTTCAACAATCTTTTTGAAAACTACGGCTTGGTGAATTGGGCGATAAGCTCAGCATAAATAGCGCCTTCGCGAATTCCCCCGGCTTATTATTGAGAAGTGTTCCTTGGATTATCACAGTGGCCATCCGCAATCAATCTTTCACACGAAGCGTCTAGGATGATTTTGGGATTTACTACTTT
>JAHFJK010000012.1 GCA_023245915.1 Candidatus Doudnabacteria bacterium
ATCTTGAGACGACAACCATTAGTATTATTTCTGAAAGCGCGGGAAAAGTTTATCAAATTATTAACCAGCGGTTTGAATATACCCTGTAGGGGCTGTACGCTTTCATTCCAAAGTTAGCCGCTACCTTTATCAAAATTTGTTTATTTTAAGCGGTCTTACTTGGCCATCAACCGTCAAATTTAACTTAAACCGGCACTAGCTCCCGTTTAAGATTGAGGTGGATTTAAAATAGCGGAATCTCTAACGGGGTTAATTTTTAAATATGTTTTAGGCTTCGTAAAGTTTGGCAGTAAGTCGCCGGATTTATTTTAACAAGGCCTTAGTCCGGCAAACTTTGCAAAAATTCTCCCGGCGTCATAATTTTAAAAGGCCAGGATATTTTTCTAATCTGGTCATTGGCCAAATGTTTTTTGTCCAAAGAAATCAAGTAATCAGCGCCGCACTCCAGCGCGCCTAAAATTACCGGTATGTCGCTTAAAGAAATAATGTTTTTCAAACCGGCGGAATCCACAGTCTCTGCTTCTCTTTTTATTATATTGGCTACGGAGTTTCGCAAGATTTTATAATAGGCCGGAAGATGGTTTGGTGATTTAAGCAGCAGGTTTCTTTCCGCCTCATCCAAAACATACTGGCTGGCGCAAATGCTTATTAAGCCCGCTTGAGCGATCTGAAAAATTAAAAAAGAACCGCCGGTTTTAGAACGGGCGGCGGAAAACCAAACATTAGCATCTATAAACGCTCGTGGGACGTGTGATCTGGACATTATTTTTTATTCTTTAACGTTTTAAGTATTGACTTTCGCAATTTGTCAGGGATTTTATCAGTTTTTTCAAAAACGTCAATTTGGGTATCGGAATAATTTTTTAAAGGAAAAACGTTCCGGCTGAAAAACAAAAATTGTTCAAACATTCTGGCCTTTTGCAAAAGTTTTTTATAGCTGGTTTTTGGAATTGATATAGTTTGCATAGTTTCATAATATAAGCGTATTAAGAGTTTGTCTACTTGACAAAATGGTAAAAAAAGAGCATAATATTAAGCTAGATTTTGGCAACAGCTTTTTGTTTGAAAATAAGGGTTTTTGATGAATTTTTTGGCTTAAAGCTATGGCGAAAGCCAAACGCCAGATTCGCTTCGGCGGACTGACTCCAATTGAAAAGAGGATCTGGTCATGACTATGATCGGAAGCGTGTCGGCAGAAAAGCTGCTGGGCATGCAAATTGACTTGAACACTAAGCTGCGCAGCGGAGCGCTTACTATTGAGGAGTTCGAAGAGTTCCTTAATCGGCGCAACCCGTTCGGGGTTCAGGCATCCACAACCAACGAAACCCCGCTGCTCGAACCCCTCGGCACTGCTGAAGTTGCGGCAGTTGAGGAATTCGACATCAGCGACCACTTCCGGAAGAATAACCCCTACGGCGTCAAGGTCACTTACGTAGGCGACAACTTCAAAAAGATCTTTGGCAAGAAGACCGAAAAGAACGTTGCCGCTGCTACACTCAAGGCACACCGACTGACGCGCGGCGCAAAAAATCCGGAAATCATCAAGAACCTCGGCGAAGGTCACAGAACCTTTCTTGCGCAGCTTTGGGCGTTGGTGCTGCTACAGCCCAATGGCCCGGACAGCGCGCCGGGAATTTTGTTGACTAACGGCAACGCCAACATCTTTGAGGTGCCGAATCCGGAAAATCCAGAAGAGCTCTGGACGGTCTTCGCTTATTGGAATGACGGTTGGAAGTTCAATGCCAATCCGATCTCGAATCCGAATGACTGGAATGCTGACAACCAGGTGTTTGGTCGCAACTATTTTTTTTCTCCTACCGCAGCGGTAGGAGTTTTTGCAAGCAAACCTTTTTTCCAACCACCGACCATTTTACCCACTTCCACTAACGGCGCGGACAGAGCGGTAAATTTTTTGTTGTCTATGGCCTTGAGTTCCCAGGCAATTTGCAAAAAGAATTTAAGCGAATCCAGTTTAACACTCGCCCGTTGGACAATAACCGGTTTATGCTCTTTGGATGTATAGGCGGCAGTCAAAATAAGTTCGGAAAGTTCAATAAAAAGATTGTTGATTTTTTCTCCTAAAGAATATCTTGTCAGCCTTGGAATGTGCGGCAAGGTGTTGTGCCAGAGTTTGTAGGCGTCAGTGACTTTTTGCAGGATGGACAAGTTGCTTGCGGATAAAATTCCGTAGGGGGGGGGTTGCATAAATGTCAAATTTAAAATTACAAATTTCAAAGTGAAAAAACAAACGCCAATATCAAAATAAGAAAGATTGCTTAAAAAAATCCCGCAGTTTGCGGGTAAACCCAAAGAGCTTTTAACCTTTGGCTAAAAGTAATTAGTGTTTTTTGTATTTTTCAAGAGTTTTGGCAATTACAGTTGGCAAAGCCATCAGTAATACCATTAAACCCAAAACCGTCAAAATGAGGTAAGATATTAACATATGCTTATCCTTTCTTTTTTAACAGCCAGAGGCTGGAGATAATCAGCATCATGGCCACCATTGAGCCTAAAATTGCCGAAGAGAGTTTAAATTTATCCAGTAAACCCGTCAAGACTACCAGGCGACGGAAACAATGCCTAAGTCTGCCAGAACATCCGCCAGCTTGCCAATTTGTTCGTCCGAAAGCCTCATAACAATGTTATATAATAATGACAGCTAATGTTAAATCTCATAAGCTGTAATCGCTCACTGGCATTGCGAGCGCAAAAATAAGCATTATCGCGAAGCAATCTTATTTAAGCAAGTACAAGTAAAAGATTGCCGCGCCCGACGAAGCAATCTTAATCAAAGACTTGGATAGATTGCTTCGGATGCACTCGCAATGACAGGAAAAAGTGATGTTTTAGCTTGCCCAGTGGGCAGTTACTTTCTTTAATCTTTCGACTTTAATCTAAACCGTGGTATAATATGTAATGTCATCAAACCCTAAACAGCAAGTTACTTTAATAGTTTTCAGCAGCATTCTGGCCGGGTTTTCGCTGGCATCAATTGTTGTGTTTGTAGATCCAGCTTCAACTTCCCGGCTAATTTTGGTCTTTTTGTACGCCAGCCTGTTTTTGCTATCTTTAGGTTTATTTACTCTGATCGGTTTGGGTTTGCGAACCAGATTCTGGCCGGGGCTGTACGTGGTGAATTTGGGCAATAGTTTCAGGCAAGCGCTGCTGATGGCCATTTTAATCTGCGTTTCATTTTTGCTGCTTTCGCATCACCTGTTGTTTTGGTGGGTAGAGGCAAGCCTAATATTGTTTTTAGGCGCCATTGAGGCCTTCCTTAACCTTAAAATTTAATTAAAACAGGACTTACGCACGTCAGTCCTGTAAAAAACAAAACCTATGGCAGACCAAAATCAAATCACGACTAATGGTGCAGCAAAGCCCGCGGAAGGCCAAGTCAGACAAAGCTCTGGAAATTTATTTTTTAATGTAATGCCCTATGGCAAAAACCTTGGGGCGCCGGTGGAGCCAACTATTACCGGCTCTTTGCCTTCAGACAGCCAGCCGAAACCAGAAGGGCCTTTGATGAGTCAGTCAAAAATTTATTTATGGATTGCCATAATTGTTGTTGTGTTGGCAGTCGCGGGATTTGGAGTTTATTTTTTTATTTTAAAACCGGCACCACCGGCTGAAAATCTCCTGTCCGTAAATAATTCAGCCCATAAAAATTCCAGCTCCACCCAAGAGCTTGTTCCGGTATCTCTGCCCCTAGAAAACTTTTCCACTCCCCAAAACTGGCGGGATAAATATTTCCCCAATTGCAATAGCCAAAAATTATGCGGGGACGATGCTGACCCCGACCGCGACGGCTTGACCAACCTGGAAGAAAATAAACTAGGCGCTGACCCCAACAACCGGGACTCTGACCAGGACGGACTGGCAGACGGCGACGAAGTCCATGTGTTTGGCTTTGACGCTTTAAACTCCCATACCTCGGGCGACCCAAAATATTCCGATGTTGATTACATTGTCGGGGGTTACGATCTTGCCAGCGGCAAGCTGATGATAGCTGACCAACTCGCCGCCGTTTCAGCTAAAATACAAAAATATGATTTGCATCAGCCCACACTGTCTAGCTTAGGTGACGTGCTTGGTACGCTTTACAAATTTAATTCTTCCTCCCAGGCAAGTTCGACCTCGTCAACCAGCCTTAACCCTGCCGCCAGCTCAACTGACACTGCTTTAGACCAGTCTTTAAGCGCCAAGCAGGACCGCGACACCCGGCGCAGCAACACCATAAAGAATATAGAAATCGGCCTGGTAAAATACCAGGCTGACAACAACACTTACCCGCCGGGGGATTTCAATTCTATGTTTACCAATGTCAGGCCATACTTAAAAGTAGCTACCAATCCGCAAGATCCAATTAACAAAGAGCCTTACATTTATTCTTACTCTATTGTAGACGACGGCGCGGACTTTAGCCTTTCTTTTTATAGCGAGGTGGCCGGTGAAATTATCAAAAAAAATGCGGACGATGCCCAAAAGCAGACGAAAGACGCGGAAGCTGAAATTTACGACAGCCAGCGGCAAATGGATTTAGAAAGCTTAAGGGTAGCGCTGCTAGTGTATTCACAGAAGAACATAGCGGGCAGTCAGGAATATGTTTTTCCTTCCAAAGCTAAATATAAAACCACGCTGGTGCCGGAGTATATTACTGCCATTCCAAAAGACCCGGTAACCCGGGAGGATTACGATTATCAGGTGTCCGCCACTTTTGACGCCTTTAGCCTAAAAACCGCACTTGACAACCCTCCTGAGGGCAATACCGGGTATATGTGCAACCAGGTTGAAGAGTGTCATTTTTACTAAAGTAAAGTATGAACCTCTTAAAACTTTTTAGAGGATATTTCCTTCGCAAACCTTCCTTTGACAAGTCTAGGGACTGTTGCTGAATGTGCTTTTCAGACGAAATCCTGAAATTGCAGTCAAAATGACATTCGGTAACAGTCCCGTCTAGTAAAATTATAGTGGCTAAAGTTGTCGAGGCTGCAAAGCATCCGAACGCTGACAGGTTAAGATTGATTAAACTGGAGGTCGGCGGCAGTGTGACAGGGCCCGTGGTTTGCGGAGCTTTTAATTTTGGGGTGGGGGATATGGTTGTGCTGGCTTTGCCCGGCGCAAACATCGCTCAAAACGTTCATGACAAAGCGCATAAACCGTTTGTGCTGCAAAAAGCAACAATCAGAGGCATTGAAAGCCAGGGCATGATTTGTGCGGCCTTTGAATTAGGTCTTGGCCCTCTTTCAGAAAAACCGGAGATAATGTTGCTGAAAAGTCATATTAAATCCGGTAGTCAATTTTATCCAGAGATGGTAAGATGACAAAAATTATTTATTTTTGTCATCCCGACCCCGGCCTTGAGCCGGGGAAGGGATCCCTTAACTTAAACGAATCAGATGCCTGAAAACATAGTAATAAAGTCAGAAGAAGAGAATCGTCTAAAAAAACAATTAGAAGGCAAAACTGACCCTGAATCCCAAAGAATCAGCCGCTTTTTAAATATGCCCGATCTATCCCGAACTGAAGGAAGTCCGCTGAAAGAAATTGTTGTAAAAGCCAAAAATGTGGGAAGCCTTCAAGGGTTTGATGATATAAAAATCCCGGAAATAGTTTCAACTCATGTGCTCTTCGATTTATTTAATATGCCTCCGGGACATCCGGCCCGGAGCAAATCGGACAGTTATTATGTAGATGAGCAGCATGTGCTTAGGCCTCATGATACCGTCTTTTGGTACTATTACTTAAATCATCCGGAAATAAAAAAGCGCCTAGAAAAAAAAGAAACCTTGGGTGCTGTTTGTTACGGCAAGGTTTACCGCAAAGATGAAATTGACCGCACTCATATGAACGTTTTCCATCAATTTGGCGCCTGGCTGATTGCTCCTGATGATAAAAAAATTATTACGGCTGATGATTTAAAAAAGGTTTTGTCAGATGTTGCGACTAACGTTTTTGGGACTAACTTTCGTTTTTATGAACATCAATTTCCTTATACCGACCCAAGCTTTGAAATGGAAGCTGGAATAAACGGCAAGTGGGTGGAATTGGTGGGTTCCGGCATAGTGCGCAAATCTGTACTGTCTAATATGGGCTTGACCGGCTACAATGGCTGGGCGTTTGGTTTTGGGCTGGAACGTTTGGCAATCGCGAATATGGGCTTACCTGACATTCGTTTGCTCTGGTCAAAAGACCCGCGCGTGACTAAACAGCTAAAACTTGGGCAAAAATTCGTGGAAGTCAGCAAATATCCGCCAATCACGCGGGACATTTCATTCATTGTCGACAATACTTTTGTTCCCAACAATTATTTTGATTTGGTCCGTGATATAGCCGGGGATTTGGTAGAAGAAGTTACGTTACTCGACAAATTTGAAGATGATAAAAAATTCGGCAAAGATAAAATCAGCTACACCTACCGTGTTATCTATCGCAGTCCCGATAAAACCTTAAAAACCGAGGAGGTTGAGCCGCTGCAAAATAAACTTTATGAAGAAACAAAAAAGCAGTTTAAGGCAGAGCTCCGCTAGCACAACGTCTGTGTCATTCCGGAAATTTTATATTGCTATTAAATTTATCCGGAATCCATAATCTGGATTCCGGAAATTTTTTGTCCAGTTTTAACCAAAAAAACAAAAAATTCCGGAATGACATTTTATGCTTTATTTAAGCCAAAAATTACCCACAAAATAGATGGAATTTTGTTCAATTTTTTGTTATAATACTTATATAAATAAAGACATACATTTATGGATTGCTCAGTGGGATTGAGCATCCAGACAGCCCTGAGGCTAGACTAGAATGATCGAGGAACTTAAAATAATAATTCGCGAAGCTTGTGAAAATAATATTTAATTTTCCATGATGAAAGAAGAAAAAAAGAACAAAGCGTCCGCCAAAGGCGGAAAATCGGCATATACGTCTGAAAACATAACAGTCCTTGAAGGCCTTGAGCCGGTGCGTAAGAGGCCGGGGATGTATATTGGCTCCACCAGCGAAACCGGACTGCATCATTTGGTCTGGGAAGTTGTTGACAATGCCGTAGACGAAGCCATGGCCGGGCACGCGACTAAAGTCGGCGTGCTTATTCAGAAAGATGGGGGAGTTACGGTTGTTGACAATGGCAGAGGAATTCCCGTTGATGTCCACAAACAAACCAAAAAGTCGGCGCTTGAAACCGTGCTGACGGTTTTGCACGCAGGCGGCAAATTTGGCGGTGAGGCTTCTGGCTACAAAGTTTCCGGTGGTCTTCACGGCGTGGGCGTCAGCGTTGTCAATGCTTTATCGACCTTACTCATTGCCCAGGTAAAACGCGACGGCAAAGTCTATGAACAAAAATATAAAATCGGCAAATCCCAAGGCACAGTTAAAGTTGTAGGCAAAGTCGACAAAGACGACCCCGAGCAAACCGGCACATCCATAACCTTTTATCCTGACAAATCCGTTTTTGAAACCACGGAATTTAAATTTAAAACCGTACTGGAACATTTGCGCAGCCAGGCGTATTTGACCAAAGGCTTGCATTTTATTATTACAGATGAACGAATCGGCCTAACTTACCAATATTACTTTGAAGGAGGGATTTTAAGCTACATTAAGCAATTAAACCGCAACAAAAAAGTCAAAAATCATCCCATTTATATAAATAAAACAGTGGATGAAGTTTTGGTGGAAGTGGCAATTCAGTATACCGATGATTTTGATGAAAGGATTTTGGCATACGCCAACAATGAATACAACCCGGAAGGCGGAATGCATGTTACGGGTTTTAGAACATCGCTGACACGTTCCATTAACAACTACGCGACTAAAAATAATTACGTTAAAGAAAGCGAAAAGCTGACGGGCGAAGATATGCGCGAGGGCTTAACAGCTGTTATTTCGGTTAAATTGCCCAACCCACAGTTTGAAGGGCAAACCAAGGCAAAATTGGGCAACCCGGAAGTACGCACGGCCGTAGAAACCGTTGTGGGCGAAGCTTTGGAAATTTACTTGGAGGAACACCCGCAGGAGGCCGGCAAAGTTATTGAAAAGGTTATTTTGGCGGCTAAAGCAAGGTTGGCGGCGAGGGCGGCGCGCGATTCTGTAATTCGCAAGGGCGTTTTGGAAGGCTTGGCCTTGCCGGGCAAGTTGGCTGATTGTTCAGAATCCGATCCCGCTAAATGCGAACTTTATATTGTTGAGGGCGACAGCGCTGGTGGCTCTGCTAAGCAAGGGCGCGATCGGCGCTTTCAAGCAATTCTGCCTTTGCGCGGTAAAATTTTAAACGTAGAACGGGCGCGTTTGGACAAAATGCTTTCTAATCAGGAAATAAAAAACCTGGTAATTGCTTTTGGCGCGGGCGTGGGGGATTTGTTTGACATTTCAAAACTGCGCTATCATCGCGTAATAATTATGACTGATGCTGACGTAGACGGCGCGCATATCCGTACCTTACTTTTAACACTTTTTTATCGCTACTTTCCGGACATTATTAGAAACGGCCATTTGTATATTGCCCAGCCACCTTTGTTCCGTGTTCAGGTCGGCAAAGCTGCGCAGTACGCTTTTTCAGATGACGAACGAGATGAGGTTTTAAAAGATTTAATTAAAGAGAGTAAAGACAAGAAGAGCGTCAAGAAGCAATCATCGGATGTAGTGCAGGCCCCCGGCCTGCCTTCAGAGGATGATCAAGCAACCGAAGCCACAAGTTCCAACATTGACGGCGTAAAATACACCATTCAGCGTTATAAAGGTTTAGGAGAAATGAACCCGGGCCAGTTGTGGGAAACCACCATGGATCCGGCTAATCGAGTAATGCTGCAGGTAAAAATTGCTGACGCTGAAAAGGTCAGCGAAATTTTTGAAGTGTTGATGGGCGACGAAGTCGCCCCCCGCAAACGCTTTATTACCACGCATGCAAAGACGGTAAAAAATTTGGATATTTAGACTATACCCAGCCAATTTAGTGCTAATTTAAGTATGAAAAATATTACTGACAATTATCTGAATTTCCTTAAAATAAATACCCGCCGGTTCCGCGGCGAGTGGGTGGTTTTGGCCGGCAAGAAAATTGTCGCTCATGGTAAAAAAGCCGATGCTGTATATAAAAAGGCTTTAAAGTCTTATCCGAAAGAAAAAATATCTTTGGCCAAAATCCCACAGGAAGCCACGCTGGTTTTATGCTTAAATTTGGTTATAAAAAGGAGTTAGACAGAAACGGGATCTCGGTCTGGCGGCCAATTGCGGATATCTGGTTCCCGACCTCCACCAATGACTGGATTGAGCTCCATCCGTACATAGATTCAGGTGCCGACATTACTCTGGTGCCTTATTCTTTTGGTAAACTCCTGGGTTTTAAAAAAATTTTCGCTCCCAGAGAACGGATTGGCGGCATTGGGGGGCATATTAGCGTAATACCGGTAAAAAGCAAAATAAAAATTGGAGGGCAAATTTTAAATGCCACTGTCGGCTGGGCCCAAAGTGAGGATGTTCCGGCCTTGTTGGGCCGCCAGGAGATTTTTGATTCTTTTGAAATTATTTTCAGACAAAAGCAAAAAGAGATTATTTTTAAAGAATTAGCGTAGGAGAGAGAGTTGACACAAAAATAAATTTCCTTTAGACTATACCCAGTCCATTCCGCAAAAGTCGGGATGTATTTTATTAAATAACCGATCCCTGTCATTGCGAGCCTGCCGGCAGGCAGGGAGTCCCGCCTTAGGCGGGACGACAAAGCAATCTCATCTAAAAAAAGATTGCCACACTCCTTTCCGCCTTCGTCCGCCAGAGGCGGACTTCGGCGGACAGGTCAGTCGCTCGCAATGACACACAATTCATGTCCAAAAAATACCTGCTCACCAAAGAAGGCTTAGAAAAACTTAACGAAGAGCTTAAAACTCTAGTCAACGAAAAACGCAAGGAAGTTATTGAACGCATCCGCGAAGCCGCGGCGCATGGCGATTTGAGCGAAAATGCCGACTACGCCCAGGCCAGAGAAGAACAAAGCTTTATTGAAGGCCGTATACAGGAAATAGAAGACATTATAAAAAACGCGGAAATTATTGCCACCGGCGGGCACGGCAATACCGTGACCATTGGCTCAACCGTGCATGTTAAAGTCGCTGGAAACGAAAAAAAATACACAATAGTAGGCAGTAACGAAGCCAACCCCAAAGAAAATAAAATTTCCAACGAATCTTTAGTCGGCAAGGCAGTTTTAGGCCGCAAAGCCCATGAAAAGTTTAAAGTAGCCACTCCGTCGGGGGAAATTGATTACGAGATAGTGGCTATAGAATAAACAGATTAACGCTGAGCAATGACGGATAAACACGGATCAGTGTTCATCCGTTTTTTAGTTTTCGTGTCCATCAGTTTCAAATTTTGCCCAAAGGGACGGTTTTTGTTATACTTTAAAGCAGTTAAATACCCCTAAATGTCATTCCCGCGTAAGCGGGAATCCAGAAAATAGATTCCGGCTAGCCCTCGCTACGCTCGTGGCTGCCGGAATGACGTCAAATATGGCAGAACGTTTAGAAGACATTATAGAAAATAGAAAACGCAAGCTGGAAGAAATAAAAAAAGCCGGGATTGACCCGTACCCTTCTTCAACTAACCGAACGCACACAAACCAGGAAGCAATTGAAGGCTTTGACAAGCTTAGCCAGGAATCGACAGAAATTACTTTAGTTGGAAGGATCCGCTCCTGGCGGGATATGGGGAAAATTATTTTTGCCCATATTGAAGACGGGACAACTAAAATCCAGGTGCTCATGAAGTCCGAAGATTTAGGATCGGAAAATTTTAATTTTGCTTTAAAACATTTGGACATTGGCGACTTTATTGAAGTTACTGGCAAGCTTTTTAAAACCAAAACCGAAGAGAAAACCTTGGTTGTAGGGGCCGGGCTTGCCCGCCCGAAGCCCAATGAACGGGCGGCTCAAGCCAGCCCCTACCAAATACTGGCTAAATCTTTGCGCCCACTTCCTTCCGAGCATTTTGGTTTGGCTGATGAAGAAATTCGCCTGCGTAAAAGGTATCTCGATTTATTGATGGATCCAAAGGCCAAAGAAATCTTCATTAAAAAAAATAAATTCTGGTCAGCGATAAGGGAATTTTTGGTAAAAAAAGGCTTTTTGGAACTGGAAATGCCGGTTTTGGAAAGCATTCCCGGCGGAGCCGAAGCAGAACCTTTTATAACCCGCCACAATGCCTTAAACCGCGATTTTTATCTTCGGATTTCTTTGGAGCTGCCTTTAAAAAAAATGCTGGTGGCCGGCTACGAAAAAGTTTTTGAAATCGGCCGCATCTTTCGCAACGAAGGCATATCAGCCGAACATTTGCAGGACTACACACAAATGGAATTTTATTGGGCATACGCATCGCTTGACGATTTGATGAAATTTTTGCAGGAAATGTACCAGCAGGTTATTAGAGAAACTTTTGGCCAACTGAAAATAAGCAATAGTGGTATTGAGGTGGACTGGAGCGGAGATTGGGAGAAAATTGACTACGTAAAAACTTTTGAGGATCATACTAAAGTAAACCCGCTTAAGGCAACTGAAGTGGAGTTAAAAACATACGCGGACAAAAATAAAATTACTTACGAGCCTTTTGCTAAAAAAGGCAGGCTGATTGATTTGATCTTTAAAAAAATCCGTTCGACTTTAGGAAATGAAAAGCCTGTTTTTTTAATCAACCAGCCAATTGAATTAGAACCCCTAGCCAAGCGTGACCCTAATAATCAAAAAGTCGTCCAAAGAATGCAGATTATCGCCTATGGCACTGAATTAGGCAAAGGCTTTGGGGAATTGAACGACCCAATAGATCAGCGTCAGCGTTTTGAAGATCAAATGAAATTGCGGGAAGCGGGGGACACAGAGGCACAAATAATAGACGAGGATTATGTGGAGGCCATGGAATACGGTATGCCCCCGGCAGCTGGGTTTGGTTTAAGCGAAAGATTGTTTGCGGTTTTAATCGACAAATCAGTTCGAGAAACAGTGGTTTTTCCGCCAATGAAAGAGTTGGCAATGAATAAAAAACCAGTGGGAGTCGAAAAGAAAGCAAAGAAGTTACGCGAATAGAATGCAACAAAAGCAAATCACGATCGTGGTAGGTTTGGTTACCAACGACAAAGGAGAAGTTTTGCTGGCAAAACGCAATCAACCGGAAAATCCGCAAATCCACAATAAGTGGGAATTTCCGGGAGGCGGGATAGAGTTTGGCGAAGAACCGGAGCAAGCCTTACTTCGGGAAATAAAGGAAGAAACCGGACTGAAAGTTGAGATTGTCAAACTTTTGCCGAAAGTATATAGTAATATTTGGCACAAAGCAGAAAGCGAAGAAGACCAGGTAATTATTATTTCTTACGAATGCAAGGCAGTTGCCGGGAGTTTGGAAACTACCGATTCAGAAATTGGGATGTTGCAATACTTTTTACCCAACGATATCGATTATAGTAATAGTTTGCCCAAAGTCAAAGAAATAGTAGAATTACTTAACCTATAACTTTTGTCAATTTTGTCATTTATTTAATTTTTGTCATTAAACTTTATGCTCGACATTAAATTCATCCGCGACAACGCGGACAAAGTAAAAGAGGCCATAAAAAACAAAAGAGTCGATTTAGATTTGGACAGGCTTTTAAACCTGGACTCCAGTCGGCGCAATTTGCTCACCCAACTGGAAAGCCTGCGGTCAGCAAAAAACCAGGCATCAAAAGAAATTCCAGAACTGGCTGAAAAAGAAAAAAAGACTAAGCTTTTAGAAATGAAGGAAGTTGACGAAAGGGTTACACAGCTCAAAAAACAAGTCGAGGAAACTTTGGAAGAATACACCCGGTTAATGTACTTTGTTCCCAACATACCCAGTCCGGAAACCCCGGTAGGCAAAGACGCAAGCGCTAATGTGCCCTGGCGCTACTGGAGCCCGGCTTCGGGTATTGTAGATCCAACTAAGGACCCGGAGAAAGTCAAGGAACTGTCACCCAAATTTGAGTTTGAGACCAAAGACCATCTGGCGCTGGGCAAAGCCCTTGATTTGATAGACACAGAAACCGGCGTCAAAACTTCAGGCTTTCGCGGTTACTATTTAAAAAATGAAGCTGTGCTTATGCAGCAGGGATTAATCCAACTTGCCCTTAAAAAAATGCAGGCGGCCGGTTTTACCTTAATGATCCCGCCGGTTTTAGTCAGGGAGTTCACCCTTTACGGCAGCGGACATTTTCCCGCCGGCAGGCTGGAAATTTACCAGGCCGCCCAAACCGAGGATGTGCCCGTGCCCAAGCCTAAAGGCGACTTTGAATATGTAGAGACGGGCAAAGCTGACCTGTTTTTGGCAGGCACCAGCGAGCCTTCGCTGCTGGCGTATTTGGCCGACAAAACAGTGAATGAAAAAGACCTGCCAATTAAACTCTGCGGCCTGTCGTCGTGTTACAGAAATGAGGTCGGCAGTTATGGCAAAGATGCCAAAGGTTTGTACCGGGTTCACGAGTTCGTCAAAGTTGAACAGGTGGTGTTATGCAAAGCCGACATTATTGAAAGCGACCAATGGCTTGAAGATATGCGGGCAATTGCCGAAAGTATGCTGCAGGATTTAAAGCTGCCGTATCGCGTAATTAATGTTTGCACAGGCGATATGGGAGCGGGCAAATACAAAATGTATGACATTGAAACCTGGATGCCTTTCCGGCAAAATTACGGCGAAACCCATAGCGATTCTAATTTAACCGATTGGCAAGCGCGACGTTTGAACATTAAATACAAAACCGCAAGCGGCAAAACCAAACATGTATACACTTTAAATAATACCGTTATTGCCAGCCCCAGAATCCTTATTGCCATTTTGGAGAACTACCAGCAAAAAGACGGCAGTGTAATTGTGCCGGAAATTTTACGGCCGTATGTGGGAAAGGATGTGATAAAATAATCGAATCTGCGAATTAGACGAATCAACGAATAGTTTCGAATTTACGAATTCGTAAATTCGTTGTTATTCGCAGATTCGTTCCATCCGTTGATTCGATGTACTATGACCAAAATTAACCCCAAAATCCGCTTTCAAAATTCTTACTTTCAAAAACGGCTGCAGGAGGCACGGGGCTACAAAAGAGCAAAGCGCATATTACCCCAGACGCAATTGGGAGTATTGCTCGCCAAAGTTGGCCTGGGTTCATGGACAGCCAGGTTGTTTACGCTTTTAATTCTGCTGCTGTTAATTTACGCAGTTTACATACCCAATATTTTTTTTATTAAAAATATTCAGATAAGCGGAATAGAAGCGTCCGGCCAGGCTGCGGTAGCAACATCTGTGCAGTCATTTTTAAACCACCGGCTTCCCTGGCCGCAAAAAAATCTTTTTTTGCTCTCCAGGCCCGGGCTAAATGATTTTTTGATTCGCAATAATCAACAAATTCTAAAAGTTGATAAAATCAGCAAAAAAATTCCCAACACGCTCATTATAAATATTATTCCCAGAACCGGCGCATTTGTCATCCAAACCTTAAAGGGCAATTACACAATTTCCAACGACGGCCTGGTCAGCCAAAAGCTTTTTACAGACCATTCGACCACTTCCAGCCCGTTAAATGTTGTAAAAATTATTAAGGATGTCGGCATTAGCCCGGGACAAAAGGCCTTTGACCAAGGCCGGGTAAACTTTCTTAATGGGCTTTTTAAACAACTGCCCGACATTGTTAAAGCGCCGATTCAATCGCTGGAACTGACCGATTTAGACCTGCCCGACCTGACTGTTAATGTCCAAAGCGGGTTAAATTTATTTTTCGATTTGAATCAGGATCTCTTAACTATTTTAAACCAGCTAAAAGAACTCCTGGCCCGACAAAGCAGCGCTCAACAGAAAAATTTATATTATATTGATATGCGCTTTAAAAACAAAAGCTACTTATGTTATAAAGGCACAGCCTGCGTTAATGATATAAATTTATCCAAGCCGGCTGCCACCACAACCAGTGTAAGCGGAAAAACCATAAAAACTAACGATAAAAAATGACAACTGCAAAAAAACAACTTTTTGTAATTTCGCTCGGGGGCTCGCTGATTAATCCTGGTTCGGTTGATACCAAATTTTTGCAAAATTTCCGTAAAATTGTCTTATCACAAATAAAAAAAGGCAACCGCTTTATTTTAATTGCGGGAGGCGGTGAAATTTGCAGACATTATCAGCAGGCTTTGAAATCTATTACAAAACCCACAAACGACGAATTAGACTGGCTTGGAATTTACAGCACCCGTTTTAACGCCCGCCTGGTTCAACTGATGTTTGGCAAATTGGCTCATAGCGAGCTTGTTGAAGACCCTAACAAAAAAGTAAATTTTAAAGAAAAAATTTTAGTTGCCGGCGGTTGGATGCCGGGAAGGAGTACAGACGACGATGCGGTAAGGCTGGCTAAACTTTATGGGGCTAAAACCATAATTAACTTAAGTAATATTGATTTTGTTTACACCAAAGATCCTAAAAAATACAAAGACGCCAAAAAAATTTCGGCAATATCGTGGAAAAATTTCAGAAAAATTGTGGGCAACCGCTGGCATCCGGGCAAAAACCTGCCCTTTGACCCCACCGCAGCCAAACTGGCAGAACGATTGAAATTGAAAGTAATAATCGCAAACGGTAAAAATTTGGAAAATATGGAAAATATTTTTGGGAACAAAATATTTTTGGGAACTGTTATTGAATGATTAAAGGCCCTCGACAAAGACGAGGGCCTTATTGTTTTTCGTCTTTTCCCAAGTCTAGACGATCCCGAAGATGTTTCAACCTGCCTCTCGCCAAACTCCGGACAATTTCCTCTTTATCCAGCAAAAGCAATTTTTTTCGTTTTCTTCTATTTGGCCAATCCTTGGCCCAACAATAAATCCCGGCAACGACGTTCACTGCCCAAACAATCAACAAGAACATAAACAAGATTACAGACGCCAAAAATCTCAGCAGCTTCATGAGTCCTCCTTGCCTGATACTACTAAAATAATCTCCTTTTTTCAAGGAGGTTTTAAAATATCTTAGTTTAGAGATCCCCTGCCTACCGCCTGCCTGCCGGTAGGCAGGGCAGGCAGGTTCGCTTCACTCGGGATGAATTGAAAATTTTTACTTCTAAAAAATTTCAATTCACTTTATACTCACTCACATAAATAGTTGTACCAACATACGGCCTGATATCCGGATATTCTTTTTGGTCGACTTGCACCCAATTCAAAGGTAAATTCGGTTTGCTAGAGCCAAAGGCCTCTGTCCAAATTAACCACACTGTGTCCCCAGAATGGACGTCTTTATTAAAATCAGGGAGTAGATCTTCATCTGTCAGCAACGCAACTCCTTCCACATGCGACATTTGCGAAGCCAGATTCCTGCCACCGGTAAAAACCAAAGGACGTACAGCCGTGGCAAAGCCGGTTTGCCAATAATATTTATAGTTAAAAAATTCAAAGGTCGTGGCCACAAAAACATGCTGTTTAGGCTCAACATCTGCCTGCAAAAATTTAGCGGCCGCGGCCATACCGGGCTTAGCAGTTATATTCAACTGCTGCCAATATTGTCCGTAGGCTATAAAGTTAACAATCGCATAAGCTAACAGCAGGGAGAAAGAAAACCACCTTGGCTTAATTTCCTTAAACCAAATAGCCAAGGCAACGGAATAATACACACTGGCGAACATAAAGTACCTGTCCTGATATACCGAAGTAGAACTGCCTTTAAGTCTGGCAATGACTGCAAACAGGATTGCTCCAGCAAATGGGGCAATAATTGCCAGAACCACCAGCCATTTATGGAAACTTTCTGTCTTTCTTAAAAATCTGTATAGCATCCACAAACTAAAAATTGTGACAATCAGCAGCCACACTCGGGTTGTAGGATTGCCAATGTCCCGGTTAAAGCCCAAAAGCATATCCCAAAAAGTGGAGGGGATGCTCCAGCGGTCAATTTGTGGAATCCAGTAACCGGCGCCGACTTGTTTTAGCTGGAATAAAAAAGTTTTGAGCCAGGGGAGGAAGGAAATAAAAATTAGGAAATAGGACATGAGCAGGGGAATGTATTTTTTGATATTTCCCTGATGGTGGAAATACAAATACAAAAGTCCATAAAATCCCAAAGCAGCGGCAGTAAATAAAAGGTAATAATGCGTGTAAATCATGATTATCATCGAAACAGTAAAGCCAATATAGCTCCAAATCATCGCGCGATGATTATGTTTGGATTCCGGCAGATTGGGCATGTGCAATTCTGCACTATGATACGATATAGTATTATAGTGTAGGGCTTTGATCAAAAAATATCCAGCCATCAAAGCAAAAAATGCCCCAAAAGTATACATTCTGGCTTCAGTTGCAAAATGCAAAATTTGAAACGGATTTATTGCCAGCAACAGCGCAGCCCATAGGGCTGCTTTTTCGTTTTTGAAGGACTCCCTTACAAATAACCATCCCGCCCAAATTGTGCCTGTGCCAAAAAGGATAGAAAATCCTCTCAAAGATAAGAGTGAATCTCCAAAAACATAATGCCATAACCGCAACGCGACATAGTAAGCCGGGGGATGCACATCCAAGCCCAGCCGGACAAACATTTCATGCCACGGATACCGAATCATCAGCGCTGAAAAAGCCTCATCATGCCACAAAGAAATATCCAAGTTATGATAAAACCTTAACGCCGCACCTAAAAGTAAAATAAGAATGAGTGGGGAATATTTCTTCATAATGAATTAGTGAATATATTAATAGCTAAAGCCGAATGCCTAATATCTTTTGATATAAATTACTAATTTACATACATCCAGGAGTAATTGCCACCATGAAATGTATACATCGTAAAATAATTGTTTTCTCTATCCAACTCCCCAATGTCTACAGCATGCAACTCATTTTTTTCGTCAATCAAGTATGCTACCGGCAAATGATATTTTGAATCGGATTTAACTTTTATGCTTATTGGCGCTGG
>JAHFJK010000013.1:0-10035 GCA_023245915.1 Candidatus Doudnabacteria bacterium
AAATTCTTTACTGAATACCAGAGACTATTGGAACAAACCAAAAGCCTCCAAACTACGGTTTCCCAACTGGCCTAAACAGCCAGTTTTTTTATGGCTATGAGGCCCAGTGGGCAGTTACTTGACATACTATTGACAAAAGGCCAAAAATAATGTAAAATTATATTTCTTAAAATGGCACTTTAGTAGCTATTTTACGATAAAATAATAGACCTTTTTATCTATACCAAGGAGGATTTAAGAGAAGGAATTTACTAACTTGTGGGAAAATTAGCGGTTCAAAAAATTTTAAGCTTCGATCCTGACTGCCGTCAGGCAGGCTTGTGGAGAAGCTAAAATTTTTAGAAGATATTGTTCTCGACAAGCTCGAACAATATTGATTGAACCTTGTTTTTCCCACAAGTTTTTGTAGTGGTTTTGTTTTGACTTACTCCGCGCTGGCACACGGCCTGCGCGGAATTCACCATTCACACCAAACTGTTTAGTTAGGAGAAAATTCGATGAAACTGATCACGGTCGTTAGTTTGCTGTTCGTTTTCGCCCCTCCCACGTTTGCCCAATCTACACCTCAACCTCCCGCAGTTCCTGCTCCGCCGTCTACGCTGGCTGCAGCGCAGTTCTGCCCTGATGACACACTGTATTTTGCCAACTGGAACTTTGGGATGGCCAACAAGCTGTGTGTCACGGAAGGCGCGTCGCCCAAACTCCTATCTTCGTTTTACGGAGTTTATGGCGCGCAAAAAATTTTCCCCCTGGGTCCCGATTCGTTTTATGCTGTCGGGTTCGGAAAGGCTTACAAGCTAACTGCGGACCCAAATTATGGAACACAGTACGAATCTTGGCGCGTTCCAGGCGGCGGTTTCGTCTTCAACCCGAACCCAAACCCTTGGGAACAAAGTTTGTCTTTCCATTTTCCCTCGGAGTACGACGGGTTGAAGGTATACTTCAACTGGCAGGGGCGGACATGGAATGAGCCTTTGCCTTTTGAGGATAGGTTTCGGTGCGCAAGCGTGGTACAGGCGAGTTCGGGTTATGAATTCTGTCTGAGTCCGGCTGAAGGGCACATTTTTCAGCCGTTGCCGAAAACTCCCTTCGATCGGCCCTATTCGGACGGAAAGGTCCTGTTGGCCGGACGTCAGCCAGTCAACATGGTTGCTCAAGGTGATTCGGTTTATGTTACCTTGGGAACCCGGTATGACTGTCCTACGACCCCAAGCGTCGGGCCTGTGAATTGCGCTGTCATTCCAGGCAAGCTCATCGCTCTCCGTCCCCAGGGCGCTGGGGTAGTTGAGGAGGTTTTGGTGGAGGGCATCGATGTTCTTAATGATGCCTACCAGAATCGGCTGGCCATTTCTTCCCAAGGCCTGTATTTCATCACCACCATGCGGCAAGGAAACGCCGGAGTTCCGGTTATCGGTTTCTATAGCTTCAGAACCCGGGGAACGTCGCTGATCATTGCGGGCAACGAGGGAGACTTCTTTTCCGCCCTCACAGTAGTTCCCAACTGATCCCTTCTTTTCTTTTAGACTTCTTTAATGAAGTCAACGCCGGTGCAGTTCTTTGAACTTTGCATCGGCGTTTTTATTTTGCTCAAAAAATAATGCCTTGATTTTAAGCTATTTAACAATACGTTTATCTGCTAATATCCTTAAAGAGGAGGGCTTATGAACATCAGAGTTGAGTACGACGGCTATAATCGAATTTTTAAGTTAGTCGACAAAGGTATGTCTCACTTTTTTCAGGACGGAGAGACGTACTTGGTTGTTGTCGATGAGCCTAAAGTTCCCGACGCGCAGTCGACGCAATTAGTCCCTGGCGAGACTGTCACGGTTTAACCGTCATGACAACATACCCAAACCCAAGGCGCCGTTTTTCATCAAAGACGGCGCCGCATTATTTTTTCCGCTTACCATGGACAAAAAAAGTTAGATGTGCTATAATATATGTACAAGTTTTAAATTCGTTTTGTCATCCGCCAAAATCAGCGTTTGATAAAACCCGTAAAATCCCATTAGAAATTTTGGGGATTAGACATTCACCCCGTTAGAAATAACGGCAGAAACAAAAATATAAATTTGCCCACGAAAGTAATTTTCAAATTAAAATCAATTTGAAAGTTTCTAAGGGGGCAAGCCAAAACAAAAATTAAGACCGCTGATTTGTCGTCGATAGGTACGTTGAAAAAAATACGCTGAAAAATAGATTCAGCGTGAAATTTGCGTACTAATCAGCGTATGATCTGCGGCAACCAAAACTAAAATGAATCCTTACGCTTATTCCAGAAGCCGGAGAAATTTTCCGGCCCAGAAGCCTGAAGCCAGCGGTGTTTCCACGCTTTCCGCGGTAAAATCCATTTTTACCGAAAAGATAAATACCGCTGTGGCTTTTGCCATAGTCTTGTTTGCTGCTGGCTCGGTTGCCAGTCTTTTAGCTATTGCTTACGCGGAAATAAGCAGTGGCGATTTTGCTCCCTTCTACAATAATCATCAGCTGCAAGCCAGGGTTTTGGGCGTGGCCTCTTATGGTTACAACCAGCCGGTCTGCGGCTACAATACCGCCAACTGTTTAAATCACATGCTCATCGGCTTTAACAACAAAGGCTGGCAGGTAAGGATAGATTATCAGTTAATGCCGGGCATTGTTGGCAGCATTCGCGTTAATGGCTGGCCGTTTATGCACAACATTACCGGCAGCGGTTCCGGCTATACCGGCTACGATTTAGTCCCCGGCAGGACTTATAACTTTATTCTGTATAAAAATGTCCGCGGCAGGTTAACCAGACTGACTAACTTAAGCTTGACCGCGCCGCCAGCTCCGCAACCCGAACCAGTGCCCGCGCCTCCGTCATATGGTTATATCGCTCCTGTGCCCGCGCCTCAGCCTCCATATCCACTACCTCCGGTTCCCCAACCCCCATATCCTTTGCCGCCGCCCCAAGCTCCCGCTCCCCGCATAGGCCAGCTTATTAACCTTAAAGAGACCATCTATTATGTGGGCGCGAATGGTTTATACGGCATTCCCAGCGAATATGTGCTTAATTCCTGGGGATGGAATTATAACCAGGTGACAGAAGCTAATAGCGCGGAAAGAACTTTATCCCAAATTGGCATCGTGCCCTCCCGCGACCCGGGCTGCAATAGCCCGGTGGACCAAATAGCGGGCAGGTGCGGATCGGTCACTACTGCCACATCTACGCAATACACATTAGCCTTCTATAATGCCGCAAGCCCGATTATACCAATAACATCCGCGACCTGCGGTACGAAAATTACTTTTAATGTCATCAACTATCCTTCCAGCCAAATTTGGCTGACGCAGTATAAAAATGGATCAGCCACTTCGGCTTATTATGACCAAATAGACGCAATTCCTGACATCTACACCACGGTCTGCAACCAGGACGAAGGCATTTATGATAATTACGCTTATCCAATTGTAAACGGCCAGAAAGGCACAACCCCTCTAGGCTATACCCGTTTTACGGTTAACCCTTCAACCTCCGCCCAACCCAGTATTAAAATCACTTCGCCAAACGGAGGCGAGGTTTGGAATAAAGGCTCAATCTACGACATAAAATGGAACTCCAGCAATGTTTCCAAAATTTACATTAAGTTGCGCAAAGGCAGCGACACTTATAATGGAACATCAGGCGCTGTTTCCGGGGTTATTGATAATTTTGGCTCTTTTAGATGGACGGTGCCAACAGACTTGCCTGATGGCAGCGACTATGCTATCAGGGTCTTGTCGGACAATGGCAGCGTTATAGATGACAGCGACGCGCCGTTTACTGTTGTTTCTTCCACCACTACCTCCACCCCGGCCTCGATAGGATTTTATAAACCCAATAGTGTTATTCCTTTTTCTTCCGCTACTTGCGGAGAGACTATAATTTTCAGAGTTGATAATATTAACAGCAACCAAGTCTGGTTGACGCAGTACAAAGACGGCGGCTCGGCGCCCTATTATGACAAGATTGATTTCGTGCCCGACACTTATACCACTGTTTGCGATCAGAACCACAATGACGCCGGCACTTATGTTAACTATGTCTACTCGTTGGTCAACGGCCAGAAAGGTCCGTTTTTGGGCTCAACCACGTTTACAGTTAACGGTAACTCCTCGTCCAGTTCTCCCACTGCTTCGTTAAGCGCCAATAATCAAAAAAACATTAGTGTCAATGTCGGCGACAGCATAAACTACGTCTGGTCAGCGGTTAATGCCGACAGTGCGGATTCGGTTTGGTCATCGGACAAGGCCGACACCTGCGGCTTTTCCAACACCACGCAAAATGTGCCTTGGGTGGCGAACACCACTAGCGGCAGCAGGATAGCAACTGTCACCTCCTGCCAGACGGGCGTTACTTATACCATCATCTACCGAGCCAACAAAGCCGGTTTTTCTCCGGTGACCAGCGCTGTTACAGTTAAGGTTAATGGCGCGGCGACCGTTTTTGGTTCCCCAGCCTTCTACAAAAACGGTTCCAAAGTAACTGCCGTCACTTGCGGCGATGTTTACACCTTCCAAGTGGATGGCTACAGTGGAAACCAGGTCTGGCTGGAACAAACCAAAAATGGAGCATCTAATTATTCGGGTGTTTACAATCTCCCAAGCACCTATACTGCTGTATGCGGCAAAGATGAAGGAACCTATGTCATTAGCGTTTATTCAGTATCGAACGGGCAGAGGGGTTTAGCTCTTTTAGGCTATACGACTTTTACCATAAATACGGCTTCATCTACCACCAGTGCTGTAAGCATTAAAGTGCTATCGCCCAACGGAGGAGAGACTTGGCAGGCGGGAAATCAATATACACTAAGCTGGAGCACACAAAATTTGCCTAATACCGCGCAGGTGGTGGTGGAAATCCAAAAGGGAAACACAGTAGTTAAGCGCTATTCAGGCGTTCCTAACACGGGTTCGCAGGCAATTTTGATGCCGGCAGATTTAGCCGTTGGAACCGACTATAAAGTAAACGTGGTTTATTATTATTCCAGTACCCAGGCTTACATTGACAGCAGTGATTCAAACTTTAGCATTCTGGAGGCGCAAACAAATTCGCTGGCTCCAACCGCGTCTTTAACGCTTAACGACCAAAAAAATATTACTGTTAATGTAGGCGATACCATTAATTCAGTCTGGTCAGCAACCAATGCTGACAGCGCTGACTCGGTGTGGTCTTCGGATAAAGTTGACACCTGTAACTTCGCTGCGACAAATCAGAATGTGCCATGGGCGGCGAATGCCACCGGTGGAAATAAAACCACAACGGTTTTAGCCTGCCAAGCAGGAGTAACTTATACAATTACCTATAGAGCTTACAAGTCTGGCTATACGCCCGTAACAGCTATAGCAACTTATAAAGTCAACGCAGCTTCAACGGGTGCATTGGCTATTACAACCACAGCTTTTTCATCGGGAGTTGTGGGGACAGCTTACTTAGGTAGTGTGGCGGCATCGGGAGGCTTGGTTCCTTATACTTTTAGTATAAATTACGGGCCTTTCCCCCCGGGTCTTACTTTGAGTTCGCAGGGGCAAATTTCCGGCACGCCTACGGTCGCGGGGACTTATAATTTTGGGATAGCGGTTACTGACGGCGTCGGTAATAAAACTATTAAACCTCTCACTATTGTAATATCTAATTATGTTGCTACTGCTCCCCAACCACCACCTGGTTGCGTTTCCAATGCAAATTACACTTTTTCCAACAACGGCGGCCTTGTTTATGTTGGCAATACCTGGACATATTTTCTGTACGGTGGATGCCCCGGCGACAAGCTGGAAGTAACATACAGCCAGAATGACAGCCCGGTGAGCAGTGACAAACTGTTCATCTGCAGCGCGTTAACCAGTTCCTGCACCAAAGTTGGGACTTTTAGTTCCGCTGACATTGGCTCCTGGACAGAGAATATTTATATCAACGGGGTTTACAGAGGAGTAATAAGCTATACAGTCGCGGCTCCAATTTCAACAACGTCTCCTCCACCGAGCACTGCTTGCGTTTCTAATCCAAGCATTGCTTTTTCTTCCAACGGCGCGACACTTGTTGCAGCCAGGGATGCGTGGAAGTTTACCATGACCAATGCCTGTCCCGGAGATAAACTGGAAGTCGGAGACATAACCAAAAATTATTTTGCTTATGACCCAAATGACATACACAAAAAGTTGTTTATTTGCTCGGTAGCCGCAGGCGCTACGGCTTGTGATTATTCGGCCATTCCCCAAAGCGGCGATGTGGGTAATTGGTATGAATATGTTTACGTCAATGGCGGTTACAGGACCGCGGTAACGTTTATGGTCAGCGCGCCAGCATCGACTCCGCCTCCGCCACCCGCACCTCCAACCCCTCCCCCTCCCCCCTCCGGCCCTTATTCTTCATCCTGCTTATCCAACCCCAGCTACAGCTTTTCCAGTAATGGCGGATATATTTCTGTGGGCAGTTCCTGGACATATTCACTGACTGGCGGGTGCGCGGGCGACAAGCTGGAAGTAACTTACAGCCACAACGGCGGTCCGACAAGCAGCAGTAAACTTTTTATCTGCAGTGTGCCAACCTCAAGCGGAGCTGTGCCTTACACTTCCTGTACCAGCTCTGCCACTGTCAACTCCGGTGATGCAGGTTCCTGGCTGGAATACGTCTATATCAATGGAGTGTATAAAGGTTTTGTCAATTTTACAGTCTATTAGACCTTTGCTGCGTTACCAATTAAAAACGCTTCCGTTTACGGGAGCGTTTTTTCTATGCAGGGAAAATCTAAAGTTGAAAAGTTTTGGGATATGGATTTTTGACAACTGGCGGCTGGGCCAGCGTTCAAACGGTACGAGCGCTGGTAAAAATACAGCGGCCGGGGATAGTTGGATAAAAACAGGCGTTGATTATTGCCTGCCCAAAAATCCATCCATTGTTCATAAGTATGAGGACTTTCCAAAAGCCCGGGCGCGCCTAAGCGCTGGTTTTGCACGTAAGCCAAAACCCAGGGCGCGTCATTAGCTGAAACAACCAGCACAAAACCGGACGGCGCATTAAAATTTTTTAATTCTAGAATTTCCGCGCGGGAAATTAGGGGTGGTTTGACGAGGACAAATTTGATGGAGCGATAGAAGAGGAAAAGGAAGAAGCTGATAGTTATCGGTATCAATAAATATCGCCAATATTGAACTCCCCCCGCCCCCCTCTTTAGAAAAGAGGGGGAGTGAAAAAGCATTGATAGAAAATAGGCCGCAAAACAAATTATTGCCAAATCAAGGTAAATAAGAATGCGATGGTAGAAGGGCAGTTTGACAACTATCCAAAACAGACTTATGGCTCCCAAAATAATCAGCAAAGCTTCTTGTTTATTTTTGACATATAAAATCAAGCCTGCAATTGCGAGGATCGCAGTTGGCCACAAAATATCCAGCCAATTTTGGTTTTCTAAAAACAAACCTGTGCGCACGTAGTAATTGTTGTTGTAGAGGAGATTAAAGATTACAGATTTAAGAGGCAGAGAGTAGAAACAAACTATAACAATAACTATAATTATGATAATTGTGGCCAGTATCGCCCGGTAATTTTTGGCGCGGATCATTAGCCATAATAAATATAAGCCAGCGGTCAAAAAATAAATTATTGCTGTAGTGCGATGCAGCAAAAGTATCATCAAGGAAAAAACAATAAACAGCCGCCATTTTTTTTGCACCAAAAATTGAAAACCTAAAATTAAAAATGGCAGGGCTAAAATATTTTTCCACAAAAACATGGTATAGGCTTCGGACTGTACCATCGAGCCGGTCAAAAGCAAAACCGCGAATATTCCTGCCGTTCGATTTTTGCTTATTGTGCCCATTAGCAGATATAAGCACAGTCCCAAAAAAACGCTGGCTAAAAAATAACTGCCGACCAGAGTAAGTTGGGCGGGTAAATGCAACCATTTTCCAATTATAAAAACAGGGCTGTCAAAGCCGCCCCAAATAACCTGGTAGATATCGGCCAGACTAAAATGGGCCTGATTAGCCGCGTAATAGTAAAAACCAAAGTCATAGCCGTAGGTAGAAAGGGGCGCGGAAAGCACAGGCAGCAAGCGAATGAACAAAAGCGGGAGAAGCGCTAAAAGCAAAAAAGCCGTATTGCTTTGGGAGATGTCTTTATTTTGATTTTGTATCACATTTGTATTATATACTCAATTGCTAAATTAATTTAGATATAATACTCCGAAGCTTATGTTGTTATTACTTAATTTTATCGGTTATTATTAATTTTATCCAAAACACAAAATCGGAATTTGATTAGCGAAGGAGTATATCATCGTAGGCATAGTAAGGGTGAGCCGGAAGCCATCCAAAACCCGGGTTTTGGATCCCGGATATTTTCACCCGCTCAAAGTCCGATAAGTGAAAATTCCGGGATGGCAACCAAATTAATTGATAAAGAAGTTTGTCAATTTGCGGAAATTTTTTACTAAGCGTATGATTAAGGCATAAATTCAATTGGCAAGACTTAAAAGAATTAAAAAATTGATTAAAAAATTGATATGATTATTAATTTTGTCCAATTCTTTTTATGGATGAACCATCTGCTCAGTCCGCAATTAATCCAAATTTGAATCCAGACCCTCTGGTTGTGCCGGAGCCCGCCGCGCCGCCGGAGAAAAAAGAAAAATTGCGTGCTATTTTGATATTGGTGATTGTCGTTGTAATTGCGGGCGGAGCGTTTTGGAGCTACGAGCATTCCAGGATAAAAAAATTCCATCCCAAGTGGCAGGAAGAAGAGCAGGGGCTGGTGGCCAATAAAATTTCCCAGAGCGCGGACATTATTATTAATCTACCCAATGGTGTCAGTTTAGACGCGTCTCAGGCTAATCAAGCCATAAGCTTTGAGCCTAAAATTTTAGGCAACTTTACTGATGGGGCAAAAGCTAAACAGCTGGTATTCAAACCGGCTAAAACATTGGAATTGGGCAAATATTATCGGGTAACTTTGGCAAGCCAGCAGGTTCGCGTGCAAAAAGATTTTTTGGCAGACGAAGACCCGCAAATTTCGGCAATTTTCCCCAGCGACGGCAGCGAAGCGCCGGAAACTTCTGAAATTACGTTGGAATTCAACCGCCCTATGGTGCCTCTGACAACTTTAGACGAGTTGCAAAAGTCAGGTGCGCTCCCGGTAAAAATCACGCCGGCAACAGCGGGCAAATTTAAATGGATAACTACCCGCACTTTAAAGTTTTTGCCGGACAAACGGCTAGAGCGGTCCAGTCATTATAAAATCAGCGTTGGCCAGGGCCTGACCTCCATGGATGGCTTAAGTTTGGGCGGAAAAGAGGCTAATTTTACCACCAGACCTTTAAGTTATGCCTCTAAGAGTTTTGGCGGAATTACACTTTATGACCAACCGGTGGTAGTTAGCTTTAATCAGCCGGTGGATTTGGAAAAAACTAAAAAGTTGGTTGAATTAACTCAAGGCGGCCAGGCAAAAAATTTTGTGGCGGAATATGGACAAAGAACAGTCTATTTTGACGACGGCGCTACCGGACAATATTCAGACAAATCGGTCATAAATATTTTTTTGGAAAAGGACCGTTTTGGCCGCGACAAAATTTGGGACAATAACACGGTTTACAGTTTTACTATAAGGGGGGCAGTACCGCTGGAAGGCGACATTACTCTTAACGAGGTTTTGCAGAATGAGGTAAGGGTGCCTGATGTTTTGGAGTCGGTTTTTGCTGACTCGCCGCGTTCCAGTTTGGTTGAACCCGGCATGTTTGATCCCAAAGGCCATTTGCTTTTAAATTTTTATGAAGATATCGACAAAAACCAAAGCAGGATAAACGGGCCGAACTTACAGAGTATTGAGTATGGGCAAAAATGCAAAATAGACGAATTTGGCAACGAAATTCGGGTGGGCGACAACGGTGAGTGTGAAAAACAGGACAATAAAAAGCAACTGGTTTTAAAATTCAGCGAATCGGCCTTTCGTCCCGACCAAAGTTTTGATATAGAACTGGCAAAAGTGGTAAATATTAAGGGTTTGCAGATTAACGGGCAAAGCCTTCATCAAAATGTCAA
>JAHFJK010000013.1:10045-17831 GCA_023245915.1 Candidatus Doudnabacteria bacterium
TTTATCCGTCTTTGAAAATCTTAAGTATGCATCCCGGCCAAAACGGGGGCGCGGCAAGCGTAACCGATTTGGTCATTTGCACCAACAGTCCGCTAAAGGACGCGGAAGTGGAAAATTTCGGGCAAATGCTGAAAAGCAATTTGCCGGTGGGCAAATGGGCTTGGGATGAAGCCTTTAAAGTTTATGATTCTTCAGTCGGTTTTATAGAATGCGCAACCGGACAATATCAAAACCATATTCATTACGGTCTTCGCCCCCAAACTCGCTATGAGCTGGAGCTGAATTTAACCGACCACTTCGGCCAAAATATAAATCACAAATTACAATTTACCAGCGGTGAACTGCCTTCCATCTACTATAAATTTAACAGCCTGCAAAAGGACTACAATGTTACCTCGCCCAAACTGACTAAGTTAACTTATTCCGTGGAAAATTTGCAGTATGTGAACTTAAATATTTGCCAGGTTACCGGGCCGGTGATGCTGGAGTATTTAAATTCCGACACGCAGCCCTCGGCCACAACCCCCGGCGAAAATTTGAAATGCAAAATTACCACAAGCAAAAAACTGGATTTGCCGGAAAAATATTGGCAGGCAAATTATTTTCAGGTGGATTTGCGGGATTTTGTGCCGGATGTTTTAGGCTATTATGTTTTAAGTTTTTCTCACCCCAAACTGCGGGAGCAGGTTTATAATTACCAAACGGGGCAAACCAGCGATGGCGCCCAAATTTATGAACGCAGCTTTTTAAACGTCACTAATTTGGCCGCCGAGGAAAAGAAAGTGGAAGTCGAGGCGGGTCAGGAGGCGGAGCGTTCGGTGGAGCGAAAAGTTATTTCAGCCTCGCAAGGAAACTTATATTGGGTCAGCCAAATCAGCACCTTGCAGCCGGTGGCAGGGGCAAAAGTGGATGTTTATACCAAATCCGGAAAGAAATATAATTTTTCCTCATCAGCCATAACGGACAGCACGGGGATTGCCCGTTCCAAAGCGTACGCGGGCGACGGGGCAGCCATTGTCAGCAAAGACAATGACAGTACAATTGTTACCTCGCTGACCGACAAATTCCAGTGGGCTTCTTCTTCCCGGGGAGGCGAGCGGACTTACATTTATTCAGACCGGCCAATTTACAGGCCCGGCCAGCAGGTTTTTGTAAAAGCTTTGTACAGGATTGGCTATGACGGCGTCTACGAAATATTTAAAGACAAGCCCGCGCATTTGCAAATTTACAACAGCAAAAATGAAAGCGTGCTGGAGCAGGATTTAAAAGTTGCCGACAACGGCAGCTTTGATACCTCTTACCTTTTACCCAAGGACGCGCCTTTGGGCACCTATCGGGTCGAGGCTTTGGGCGGTTACTACAGTTTTGACGTGGAGGAATACCGGCCTGCGGCTTTTAAGGTGGACATGCAACCGGAAAAACAGGAGTATATTGCCGGAGAAACCTTTAACGTAAACCTTGACGCCAATTATTATTTTGGCGTGCCGGTGGAGGGGGGAGAGGTGGAATATTCGCTTATGGCGCAGGATTATTATTTTGACCGCTACCAGGATTCCAACTTTACCTTTGGCTCCGGCTGGTATTATTCTTATTATCCGGAATACGGCGACACTTACATTTTGCGGGGCAAGACGACTGTGGGCAAAGACGGTAAAACAAAAATCAGCGAGACAGCGGATTTTAATAAATTTTTCAACGACGAAAACCGCAAACAAAGCAAAATTTTTGTCCTGCAGGCGACGGTGAAAAATATCGGTGGCCAGGCAGTTTCCGTCCAAACTTCTTTTATTGTCCATCGCGGCCAGTTTTATTTGGGCGTGAATTTGCAAAAACCCTATTTTGCAAAAAACCAAGCCAATAAGTTGATGATCAAATCAGTGGACACCCAGGGCAAAGAAATGTCAGTAGGCGGAATTTCCGGAAAAATTAACAGGGTCAGCTGGAATTACTTTAAACGCCAGGAAGTGGACGGACGCTATTATTACACTTCGGAGAAAAAGCTTACTACAGTCAAAGAAGTTCACGCCGACACGGACAGCGCCGGCAACTATTCCACAGATTTTACCATTGGCGATGAAGGTGAATATGAAGTGGAAATTTCCGACACCGATAAATTAGGCAATCCAATTTTTGCCCGCACAGATTTTTATGTTTACGGCTCAGGTGTAGTGGCAGTGCAGCCTTTAAATAACCAGTCGTTGGATATTGCCGTGGAAAATTCGCAAGTGGAAGTTGGGCAAAAAGCTACGATTATTATTAAATCACCGGCCTCTCCTGCCAAAGCTCTGGTAGCCGTGGAACGCGGCAGAATTTTGGACTACAAAGTCATTGACATTAACAGCAGTTTGCAAAAGCTGGACTTGGACGTTAAGGATACTTATGTGCCTAACTTTTTTGTCACCGTCCTGCTGCTCTCTGGCAAACCTGAAGTCCGGTTTGGCCAGGCGCAATTTTATACCGGGACTAAAGAAAAGACCATAAGCGTTGAGACTAAAACCAACAAAAATGTTTATCTTCCGGGTGAAGAAGTTGCTTTGGATGTCTTGACTAAAGACTTAAAGGGGCATCCGGTTTCGGCAGATGTATCTTTGGCCGTGGCAGACTTGAGCGTTTTGGCGTTATCTGGTAACCCGAAAAAAGAACCGATAAGCTTTTTCTACGATGGCAGGCCCTTAGGCGTAACGACGGCATCCAACTTAAAAAATATTTTAACCGAAGCGGAAATTCCGGCGGGGACTAAGGGCGGTGGCGGGGCTGAGCCCGGAGATTTGGCAGCTAAAAAGCGCGGCGTGTTTAAAGACACGGCCTATTGGAACGCGCATGTCAAAACCGATGGAAGCGGCTACGCGCAGGTGAAATTTACTTTGCCTGATAATTTAACCACCTGGCAGACAGAAAGCGTAGGCTTGACTACCGATACCAGGCTTGGAGCAGGTTATTCAGAATTTAGCACCAAAAAACAAGTCATGGTTGTGCCTTTAATTCCGCGTTTTGTTATTCCTGGCGATGAATTCGTGCTTGGCGGCAAGGTCTTTAACCAAACTGACCAAAGCCAGACTTTGCAGGTAAGTTTAGAAAGCCAGACTTTGCAGATTGTAGACAACAAACCAACATCACTCTTGCTTTCTGCCGGAGAAACTAAAAACGTTTACTTTAAAGTTAAGGCGCCTGCGAATATGGAGAGCGGCGGACATAAAATTATTTTAACCGCTAAAAATCAAAACTACACTGACAGCGTCGAAAACACTTTCCCTATCAAACGCAACGAAACTTACGAAGCCGTGGCCACTACCAATTACACCAAAGAAGCCAGCGCTTACGAAATGGTATGGCTGCCAAAAAATGTGGTCAAGGACCGCGGCGGATTAACCCTACAAACATCAGCCACGCTGGCTGCGGCAGTGCCCCAGGCTTTAGATTATTTGGTTGCTTACCCTTATGGCTGTACTGAACAGATGATAAGTAAAATTGAATCTGTTGCAACCCTAAAGCGGCTGAAAGCCATAAAAAATCTTGGCGATAAATTTAATTTGCCCCAGGTGGAATTTGACGGCAATAAATATTCGGCCGACGAAGTCGTGAGTATCGGCCTAAGCAGAATAATGGCCAACCAAACGCCCGAAGGTGGCTTTAGCTATTATCCCAATATGCGGCCCGATTATTATTTAACCTTGGATGCTGTCAATGCTTTAGAAAAAATTTATTCCGCGGGTTATGCGATTGACGAAGCAGCGGTTCAAAAAGCTGTGCAATATCTATATCAAACTTTTAACTCTGATAATTATTTATGGAGAAGCAGTGACACGGTGATTTTAACTGCCTATACTTTTAGTAACGTGCCAAGTGCCAGCCAGGAATTTGCAGCCTTTGTGCCCAAGGTTAATCAGATTGCCAAAGATGCCAAGTTTATGAATGAAGATATTTCCAATTTATCTTTAACCTATTTAGCAATCTTAACCGTTAGTGGTCAATTAAGCAGTCTTCAGGATAAGGTTTTTAAAGTTTTGGAAAATCGGGTAAGTGTGGATGGCAGGGGAGCTTACTTAGGTGCCGGGGCAAACAACCTTTGGTATTATTACGAAACTCCAGTCAAAGATACCGCGCTTTTTATTCAAGCTTTGTCGCTGGCTAAACGGGAGTACGCCGAAACTCCGCGTCTGCTTGCCTGGCTGAAAAATTCCCGCGCCAAAGACGGCGCGTGGGGTTCGACCAATAACACCATAACTGTCTTTGACGCTTTGGTTGACTATCTACAGTTTAAGCCTGAAAACTT
The DNA here is from genome assembly GCA_023245915.1 of Candidatus Doudnabacteria bacterium. Taxonomy (GTDB): domain Bacteria; phylum Patescibacteriota; class Doudnabacteria; order UBA920; family UBA920; genus PALSA-1336. The sequence goes on from JAHFJK010000013.1 coordinate 14,319, forward strand.
GTCCAGCTTTGCTTTGCAGCTTATGCAGGATGACGTAGACAAAGGCAGTTACACTTTTAGCGGCAACACACTAGCAGACACCTGGCAAAGCTTTTTGCCCATGTCAGATTTTTCCGCGGAAAAGTTAAGCCAGGTAAAGTTTGTCAAAAAAGATTTAAACAGCCAGGCTAATGCTTATTATTACGATATGTCGTTAAAATATTATTTGCCGGTAGACAATATTGCCCCGCGAGACGAAGGTTTTGCCGTGGAAAGAGAACTTTACACATTGGATGACAAAGCCGGTAAAAATCTTTTAAATCAAGCCAAAGTTGGGCAAGTTGTCCGCGGCCACCTAAAAATAACCGTGAGCAAGCCGCGCAATTTTGTGGCTATAGAAAACTTCATACCCGCGGGAACAGAATTAGTCAATTTCAATCTGGCCACGGAAAATCAAAATGTGACCGTGCCTCAAGGCCAACCTTCTTACGGTTATTCATCTGCCGATGGAAAAACCACTTTGTCTAAACCCAGCTTTTGGCAAAATGCTTTTGGCGGCAAGTCGGGTACAGCGATTGGCGATTTGCCGGATGAAATTTATTCCGCGCATATCACTCAAAACTATAATTATTATCCTGACTTTTCAGAATATCATGACGACAGGTTAATGCTGTTTAGTCAGCAGCTGCAGCCTGGAGTTTATGAATACGACTACTACCTGCGCGCATTAATCCCCGGTAAATTCCAGCACCTGCCCGCCGTGGCCTCTGAACTCTACACCCCCGAAAACTTTGGCCGCACCAGGGGGGAGTGGTTTGAGGTCAAGCAATAAATTTATTCATCCTCATTTATAAGAATAATTATCTGTTCTTTTTTGCCGTCAGCCGTTTCTGCGGTTATGGTATAGTTGCCTGCCTGTTTGGCAGGCCAGGTTAATTTTTGGCCTTTGCCGAAAAATTTGCCGTTAATGGACCAGGTAACATCAGCCGAAGCGGAAAGGGGGAGAGTGGTACCGGGCTGGAGCAGGAACTTGTCGCCGTCGTGAGGGGTTAGTATGAGTTTATCTTTAATTAAAATATTTCTGGCTTCACTGTAATTATCGCCGGCAAGAGCGAAGTCTAAAGTTTCCACCCCGGCTCGACCTGAGGTCTCGCCGAGTCGAGACGGATGACCGCTTGGAATGAACTGTACGTCTTTAAAATCAAAGGGCGTGTTTTTATTGTAAGTTGAGTTGTACATTGTCAGCATTACTTCGTGCCAGATTTTGGCTGCGCCGGAAAGACCGGTAATTTGCCGCATGGCTTTATTATCACTATTTCCTACCCATACCCCGACCAAAAAATCCGGTGTGTAACCAATAGTCCAGCTGTCATGGTAGTCCCGCGAAGTGCCGGTTTTTAAGGCATAATTGGTAAAGGGCAAATTCAAGTTGCTTTTTAAGCCAAACTGGTCAATGCCGGTTTCACGGTCATTTAAAATTTTATTAACCAGTTCCACCATTTCTTTTTTTCCGACTTGCTTTGGTTGATTTAAATTTTGTTCCATCAGCGCCTGATAAAAAGCACTTTGACCATCAGCTGCTTTATATAAAGTTAAAGGCTTCAGCCAACCCTGCTGCGGAAAAATAGTAAAGAGATGGGACAGGGTTAATAAGTCCGATTCCATTCCTCCTAAAGCAATGCCCAGCTCGTAATTTTCCAAAGGCTGGATGGAAACAAAGCCCAAAGTCTCGCGCAAAAATTTGTAAAAGTTATTTAAGCCCACAAACTCGAGCACTTGCACGCTGGGAATGTTTAAACTATTATCTAAGGCTTGGTGTAGTGTTACCGGTCCACGAAATTGTCCGTCAAAATTTTTAGGGAAAAAATCAAAACCCGTAGCGATTTGGTATTTTATCTCTTCATCCAAAACTAAACTGTATGGGCGCGCGCCGGCTTCAAAGGCTTTTAAGTAAATAAATGGCTTGGCAGTTGAGCCAATGGCGCGGGGTTTGGTAGCCATGTTTAATTGCATGCCTAAGCCTTGCAGGGTTGGGTCAGGCGAGCCGATGATGCTTAAGATTTCATTTTCCGGCAGTTTGATTATAACCACAGCCCCGTTGGCCGCGGTGTCCAAAGTAGACAATTTTAAGTTGCGGTTTAAAATTTGCCGAATATTTTGGCTTAACTGCGAGTCTAAAGTCAGTCGGCAATTTTTTTGGCAATTTAAATTTAAAGTTTTCACTTCAAAGGCGGTCTCGCTGGTCCTAAAATTTTGAGTATCGTTGGCAGCTAAAACCTGCTGCCAGCTGGCCTCTGGAATATCCAGATTAAAAGCTGCGGCTAATTTTTTCGCCCGGTTCAAATTTTGCGCAGTTTTGGGTTGAATGTTAGAGGGGGAATTTAAGGCGGAAATTAAAGTCAGCATTTGCGCTTCATTTAAATTTTCCGGAGGCAGATTAAAATAGTCCAAAGACGCCTGCTTTAGTCCCTGGGAAAGGTTGCCAAAGTAAATGCTGTTTAAATACATTGTCAAAATTTGTTTTTTGGACAGCTGCCATTCCAGACTTTCCGTGTAAAAAAATTCTTTAATTTTATTTTTAAAGCTTCTTTGCCCTTCGTTAGCCAATAAAATTTTTACCAGTTGCTGGCTAAGAGTGCTGGAGCCGGATCGTTTGCCTATAAAAACCCAGGCAAAAAAATCCCTGGCCCAGCTGTAAGGGTTAAAGCCCGGGTGCCAATAAAACCAGCGGTCTTCTTTTTTTAACAGCAACTCGGCAAATTTTGGCGGGACATCAGCTAAAAATTGGTTATAGTAGCCGCGCTCATTGGGCAGCAGGCTGATTAGTTTGCCGTTTCTATCTGTAAAAATCTGCGAGCCTTGCTTTTCGTAAGACGGCTGCAGCGATTTTGTAATTATCCCAGACACAATTTGCCAAATTAAAATCAACCCCAAAATACCGAAGGCAACAACTTTCCAGTTTATGGATATTTTTTGCAGACGCATATAACAGGCTTAGAATACCATGACCGCCAAATTTTGACCAAAGTTTACATATATGCTATGATAAAAAATCATTAAATATTACTTATGAAAAAATTTTTCCTGTTATTTTTAGCAGTTTTAACATTGACGGCATTGTTTGCGCCCTCTGCCAATGTTAAAGCGCTTTTTAGTTCAGAGCTGGCTAAACCAGGCCAGGTATTAGGCCAATCTACTTACGACACAACTACTTTATTTAAAGCCAGTAATTTAGTGCTGTCAGTTACGCCTTTCGATTTTGATCCAGGCACCGGCAAATGGAATTACCAGGTTAACTGGAAACGCCTGGCCAACCGCACCGGTTCCATCTACATTAACGGTAATTTATTTTATGATGATGCTTACGGCGAATGGTCAAACCACACCGGATATACTTTAGATCCAAGTACAACTTACAGAATAGTTTTTTATTCTTTAAAAAATGGCAGGGGTGTGCGTATTGCCAACCGCACTTTTAAGACTTTGCCGGCAGAGCAGGACGTGCCTGACACAGAGGACAACGATTCAACCACT